>NZ_JAVRKK010000014.1:0-38299 GCF_031962545.1 Candidatus Igneacidithiobacillus taiwanensis | reverse complement strand
GCCCCAGGAAATGTCTGGGATTTCGGACACCTGCCGAAGTTATGGCGCAGCAAGTCAGAGAGTTATATGCGGGTGTTGCACTTCAAACTTGAAACCGCCCTCCATTACGACTTGAGGACCCGCGGTAATAACCGCTTGCATCGTTGCCTCTCGTAACTGCGTAGCTCCATCCTGATTCATGGTTCACCTGTTATCGTTACCTGCCCCGTTGTCTTAAGAGATTAGCACAAACGAGAACAACGCGACGGCGATCCAGATACAAAAATGCCATCTGGTCGAGGGCCTGCGCGAGGCGCTGTGCCTGCCCAAGCGACAAATCCGGTACCCAAAAGTGGCGCTCCCACCAACTATCGTTTCCGCCCCACATTTCTTGGTGAGGCAATCCCGGCAAGCGTCGCAACAGGCGTTGATCTCGTCGACGGTTACGATACTCTCCACAAGGCAGCGATAAGGGATTCCATGCTCCCAGCACAGCGCCCCGCCAGCGAGTGACTCCCCCAACGCGCCATACCTGATACGGTTTTCTGATTATATATAGAGAGTTACAGTAAGCTTTTTGCAAATTGCCATCTGAACATTTGCCGAGGGTCAGAGGTTTTGGCCGCGGAAAAGGGTTTGATGCTCGCCCACGCAGCAGGAAACGCCGATATATCATTTTGGCAATATGCCATAGCGCTCACGCTCTTGGGTAAACAGCCCCGCCGGTAGAAAAAAGGCGAGAAAGAGACTCGGCACAGCCGCTGCAAAACTTAATAAAAAGAAATGCATATAACCAAGTTCTACCACTAAGAATCCACTATAACTGCCGGCAATGGTGGCAGCCAGCGACATTAAGGCCGAGCCGATGGCGAAATGGGTTGCTTCGTAGCCTTTTTGACATCGCTGCATGAGGAACACCATGAGCACCGCCGTGCCCAATCCTCCCGCGAACTGTTCAAAGGCTGCTACCGCAGCCACCGCATAGAGATCGGGTTTACCCCAGGCAAGCCAGGCGTAGGCCAAGATGGGAAACGATTGCACCACGGTTAGAGAAAAAATACTCCGTTGCAGACTCCAGCGAGCAATAATCAACCCGCCAAGGATAGATCCCCCAATCCCGGTGATCGTTCCCACTGCGCCGGTAAGAATACCGCGTGCAACAAGTCCGTAACCCAAACTATGCAGAAACGGCGTTACCATGGCAAAAAGGAAGGCATCGCCAGCGCGAAACAGCAGAATGAAGGCCAGGGCCCAGAGGATGTGGGGCTGCTGGAGGTAGCTCTGCAGCGCAGCGCGTACCTGCTGCCAACGTTCTTGCCGATGCGCAGGAACTACGAGTGGCTCTGGTAAAACTGCTCGATGCCAGAAGGCCAGAGCGAGAAGCATCAGCGCCGCTAGCAAAAAGCAAACAAACCAAGAGATCCAACCGGCGATAATCACTAGTGCCCCATTCCCGACCAGCATAGCGACTCGATAGGCAGCCACGCGAAGACCGGAGTAACCCGCCTGCTCCGCCTCGGGAAGCGTTTGAATGTAAAAGCCATCTACCGACATATCGTGCGTGGCAGACATCACGGCCATTAGCGCGAAAATTTTGAAAGCAAGATCGAGATTGTGCGTTTGCGCGGGCCAGATGAGTAATACCGCGACCCCCGCGAGGATCAATTCCATTATAAAAATCCAGTGTTTTTTATTGCCAAAGAGATCGATCAGCGGGCTCCAGAAGAGCTTGAGGTTCCAAGGCAATCCGAGCAATGAGAGAAGCCCGATAAGTGGCGTGCCGGCCCCGGCTGCAGTAAAAAATTGCACCGAAACTTGCTGTACCAGGGAGAATGGTAAGCCCTCGGCATAATAACTGCTGGCAATCCAATATATTTTACGCATAAAAAACCCCGCAGGAAGCGGGGTTTGTACCACAAAAAGCCGGGACTTATGAAGCCTTGGGCGGAGCGATAGGCTTTTGTGCCAACACCCAGTCGGCCAATTCCTTGGCCTCTGCCGGGGTAACATTCTGCGCCGGCATGGGCATACCGCCCCACACGCCGTTTACCCCATGCTGAATGGCGTTGGCCAGCTTGGCCTCGGCCTTGGGGTTGCCATGGTACTTGTACGCTACCCATGCAAAGGCCGGACCGACAACCTTGGCATCGACCTGATGGCAAGCAAAACAACCCTTGGCTTCGGCAAGCGATTTGGCCTTGGCCATTTGGTCGCTGCTCATGGCTACCTTTTCAAAATGCCCCACGGCCGTGCTGGACTGTTCAAAGGCCGCGGGGGAAGTCGTGGCGGAACTGGCGCTGCTGCTATCCGTTGCTGCGCTGTTGCTGTCACTCTTCTTCGCACAACCCATGGCCAAGCCAAGCACACCCAGAAGCAGTGCCGCCTGGGCCGCAGTACGAAACTCTCTCTTCGCAAAAATCATGTAACCTCCCTTCTCATCAACATGGTTACTCTCTCGAGTTCTACTCTTTCTCAACCCGACTCGTTCTAATGAGAGGAGCATAAAACAAAAATGACCGGCGGTTAATAACCAGCCGATCATTTTGGCGAGGCACACGGTGCACCTCGATGGTCGACAACTTAGTCGGAGGAAGAACCGCTCGAGCTGTCGGTGCTGCCAGCAGCGCTGCCGCTGTCGTCCGAAGAAGCAGAGCTGGTATCGGAACTGGTGGCAGACTCGGTGCTGGCCGCGGCGCCGGTGTCGGAAGCAGCGCTGCTGCTGGTCGCGGCAGGCGTGGTGTCACTGCTGGCAGCCGCGGAGGATTCCGTGGTGGTGGCGCTGGAGGTAGCAGCCGCAGTGCTGCTCTCTTCCTTCTTGGCACAAGCGCTGGCCAGAGCGATTACGCCGGCGAGAAGCACCAAACGGGTAACAGGCTTGATCTTGCTGAGGTCCAACATGTTTACATTCTCCTCAAAATGAGCGGGGGGTTAACATTGCCCGCGGAAAATCTAGCATCATCGTCTTTCTTGCTGCAAGCAAAATTATGCATCCTCTCTATTGACTTCGCAAGATCATTTGATAATCATTTGCGTTATCATTCACTAAGTACATCAGGAGCCCGCAAAACATGGCATCAGTTGGCGTTGAAGGCAATCTGCACCCCATACGACCGCGCCGGATGGGCACCTTTTTGGCCGTACTCGGGCCCGGTCTGGTGGTCATGCTGGCCGACACCGACGTTGGCAGTGTCATTACCGCCGCGCAGAGTGGTGCGCAGTGGGGATACCGACTTCTACTGCTGCAACTAGTGCTCATGCCCATTCTTTTTGTGGTGCAGGAGTTGACGGTGCGCCTAGGCATCTTTACCGGCAAAGGGCATGGCGAGCTCATTGCCGAGTGCTTCGGCAAAAGCTGGGCCTTTGTGTCGGTAACAGGACTCAGTATCGCAAGTGCTGGAGCACTGCTTACGGAATTCTCCGGACTTGCAGGGGTGAGCGAATTGTTTGGCCTACCGCGCTATGTGGGCGTTGTTCTCGGAGCTGCCGCTTTGTGGATCATCGTGATCACCGGCTCCTACCGTCGGGTAGAACGCATTGCGTTGATTCTGGGCTCTTTTGAGGTTGTTTTCTTTGCCATTGCTTGGGCGGCGCATCCAGATCTATACGGTCTTTTTCATGGTCTTATGCAAATCGACCTCGGAAATCACGATTACATGATGTTGGTAGCGGCGAATATTGGCGCTGTGATTATGCCGTGGATGATTTTCTATCAGCAGTCGGCGGTGGCGGACAAGGGGTTACAACCATCGGACTACCGCCATGCGCGTTGGGACACGGCCATCGGCTCGGTGGTTACGCAATTGATCATGGCGGCGGTGTTGGTGGCTACGGCGGCAACCATCGGTGCTAGTAATTCTCATGCCTCGCTCAATACCGTACAACAGCTTTCCGAGGCGATCACTCCCTATCTGGGCACAGTTTGGGGGCAGATCGTCTTTTCCTTGGGCATTGTTGGCGCGGGCATGATTGCCGCGATTGTCGCTACCCTGGCGGCCGCTTGGGGCTGGGGTGAGGTAACGGGTTTTCGCCATTCGCTGGAGCACCGCCCAAGCGAGGCACCTTGGTTTTATGGTACCTACAGTTTGGTGTTGTTAGCTGGGGTCATGGCGGTAGTTTTTATTCCCAATCTGGTTTCTTTGGATATTGCCGTCGAGGTGATGAATGCCCTCCTCCTGCCGCTGGTTTTGGGCTTTTTGATTGCGCTGTCCATCAAGAGTTTGCCCATCGAACACCGCCTGCGCGGCTGGTACTTGTGGTTGGTAGTCGCGCTCGGGGGCGTCAGTGCCGGCTTGGGCGTGTATGGCGGGGTCACCAGCATCCCAGGCTTGTCTTGATGCGACGCACCTCTCCGCGGCGCGAGATGTTCTACACTTTGGGCATCGGAAAATCGCGGGGGTGCGGTTATGAACGGTCGAGCGTCTTACATGTTGCCGCAAGTTCCAGAGGCCTTGGAGGGCCTGATTGAACTGGCGCTGGATTTGCGCTGGTCGAGCAGCCATCGCAGCGATCCACTCTGGGAGCGCTTGGACGCCAAACTCTGGCAGCAAACCCGCAACCCTTGGTTATTATTACAAAATATCGCGGCTAGTCGCCTGGAGGAGCGCGCCGCTGATGCAGAGTTCTTGTCGCTCTTGCAGCAAGATCTGCAGCGACGCCGGCAGCAATGGCGCGAGCCGCAGTGGTTTGCCAAGACGTTTCCACAGGCACCGCTGCGCCGGGTGGCCTATTTCAGCATGGAATTTGGGCTCTCCGAAGCGCTGCCAATCTATTCCGGGGGCTTGGGCATTCTGGCCGGAGACGTCCTCAAGACCGCTACGGACCTGGGTGTGCCCATGGTGGGAGTCGGCATCCTCTGGCAGCAGGGATATTTTCGCCAAAGCATTGACGGTTGTGGGCGGCAAGTAGAGTTATATCCCTACAACGATCCAACGCAGCTGCCGATCGAGCCGGTTCGCGACGCCGATGGGCAGTGGCTGCGTTTGCAGCTCCCCTTCCCCGGACGTTCGGTAATTTTGCGCGCTTGGCAGGCCAAGGTTGGACGGGTCACCCTCTATTTGCTGGATAGTAACGACCCGCTCAATAGTCCTGCCGATCGTGGCATCACCGCCGAGCTCTACGGGGGCGGACCAGAGATGCGCTTGCAGCAAGAAATCTGTTTGGGTGTTGGCGGTTGGCAATTGCTGCGGCAATTGGGTATGACCGTCGATATTTGCCATCTCAACGAGGGACATGCCGCCTTCGCCATTCTTGCCCGTATTCATAGCCATATGCACGATTTCGGGAGCACTTTTGCCTGCGCCCTGAATGCAACGCGAGCGGGCAATGTCTTTACCACGCACACGCCGGTGGCAGCAGGTTTCGACCGCTTTGCCCCCGATTTGGTGGCCCGCTATCTAACCGACGTACAGCAGCATTTTGGCGTTACCCCGGAACAAATTCTGGCGCTCGGGCGTGCGCAGCCAGATGACGCCAACGAGCCTTTCAACATGGCTTGGTTGGCGATTCGTGGCAGTATTCTGATCAACGGCGTGAGCCAACTACATGGCGAAGTCAGCCGACAACTCTTTCAGGCGTTGTTTCCGCGATGGCCGACGGATGAGGTGCCGGTATCGGCAATCACGAATGGCGTGCATGTTCCCTCTTGGGATAGCGCTGCAGCGGATGCACTATGGACGCGCTATTGTGGCGATAGCCGCTGGCTGGGCACCGCAGAATCGCTGGCAGCAGAGTTTGCGCAGGTTAGCGATACGGAGTTATGGCAGCTACGTGCCCAATCGCGTCAGCGTCTCATCGACTTTGCCCGGCAACAGTTGCAACGCCAGCTTGCCATGGCGCACCGCCCCCAGGAGGAAATCGACGCTGCCGCTCTGGTGCTCGATCCCAACACCCTGACCATCGGTTTTGCGCGGCGTTTTACCGCCTACAAGCGCCCCAATCTCTTGCTCCAGGATCCCGAGCGCCTCTACCAAATCCTGTCCGATCCGCGTCATCCGGTGCAGTTGCTTTTGGCCGGCAAGGCGCATCCGCGGGATGGCGACGGCAAGGCAATGATCCAGGAGTGGACACAGTTTCTTCGCCAGCATCCAGACGTCTTCCACAAGGTGGTATTCATTGCTGATTATGACCTCTTGGTGGCCGAACAGTTGGTACAGGGGGTTGATGTCTGGCTGAACACACCCCGTCGTCCGTGGGAGGCCAGCGGCACCAGCGGCATGAAGGTGCTGGTCAACGGTGGGCTGAACTTTTCGGAGTTGGACGGCTGGTGGGCCGAGGCCTATCGTCCGGAATTTGGTTGGGCCTTGGGCGACCGCCAGGAGCACCCTGCAGATCCGGATTGGGATCGGAAAGAGGCTGAGGATCTCTATCGCTGCATCGAGCAGGAGATTGCGCCCCTCTTTTACCATGGGCGCGACGAGAACGGCTGCCCCTGCGCTTGGGTGGCGAAGATCCGTGCCAGCATGACCGAACTCACGCCGCAATTCAGCAGTCAGCGCATGCTGCAGGAGTACGTGCAAAAGCTCTACCTGCCGGCGGCGGAACTGCTACGGCAGCGCAGCACGCCCGAGCGGGCGGAAGACATTTGTGCCTGGCAGAATCATTTGCACAGCCATTGGCATGGATTACGCTTTGGCGAATTGTACAGCGAAGCTGGCGACGCGACTTGGCAGTTTCACATGCATGTGTATTTGGATGATATCCCGCCGGATTGGGTTCGCGTGGAACTGTTTGCCAATGGATTGGGGGCTAATGGCCCCGAATTGCACGTCATGGAGCGGGCCGAAGCGCTGGAAGGCGCCGTCAATGGCTTCACCTACCGTTGCGTAGTGCCCAAGGCGCGGCCGGTATCCGACTACACCCCGCGCATCGTGCCGCACCATCCGCTCTGCCGCGTGCCTCTCGAAAATCCGGCCATCCTCTGGTATCGCTAGAGCCGCGGTCGGAATGCGCCGCATTGCCAAGCGTAGATCGTCGCCGTACCATCGACGGCAAACTTGATCATAGACGACGAAGACACCATGACTTCATCCATCGATTCCCACCTAAGTGAGGAGCGGAGTTTTCCCGTACCCGAGGCCTTTGCTGCCCACGCCAACATCGACGCCAGCGAATATCGGCGTCTGCAGGCCCTGGCCGAAAAAGATCCGGAAAAGTTTTGGGGAGATTTGGCCCGACAACATCTCGCTTGGGATCAGCCTTTTAGTGAAGTTCTCGACGCCCGCGAGGCGCCCTTTTACCGTTGGTTTGCCGACGGCACGCTCAATGTCTGTGCGAATTGCATCGACCGCCACCTGCAGGGTGCGCAGAAACACAAGGCTGCCCTGATTTGGGAGGGAGAAGACGGTAGCGTGCGGACCCTTACCTATGCGCAGCTGCATCGCGAAGTCGGTCGCTTTGCCAATACCCTGCTGGCACAGGGTATTGCGGCTGGTGATCGTGTCGTGCTGTATCTGCCCATGGTCATCGAGGCGGTGGTGGCAATGCTTGCCTGTGCGCGCATTGGTGCCATCCACTCCGTGGTCTTTGCCGGATTTTCGGCAGAGGCCCTCAAGGATCGCCTCGAGGATACCGGCGCCAAGATCCTTGTCACGGCGGATAGCGCCGTCCGCGCCGGCAAACTCATTCCTCTCAAGCGTCATGCGGATCAGGCGCTGACGCGTCTGCACGAGCAAACGGTGCAACGGGTCATTGTCTTGCGCCGCGGCAATACCGATGCCGACATGGAAGACGGCAGGGATATCTGGTGGCACGACGCCGTGCAGGATCAGTCGTGCCACTGTGCTGCACCGGCATTTGCGGCCGAGCATCCGCTCTTCATCCTCTACACTTCGGGGAGTACCGGCAAGCCCAAAGGCATCCTACACAGCTCCGCCGGTTATCTGTTATGGAGCAAGCTCACCAGCTTGTGGTCTTTCGATATCCAGCCCGATGACGTGTATTGGTGCACTGCCGATATCGGCTGGATTACCGGGCATAGCTATGTGGTCTATGGCCCGCTTGCCAACGGCGCGACCGTATTTTTGTACGAGGGTGCGCCCATGTACCCGCAGCCCGATCGCTTCTGGAGCATGATCGAGCGCCACGGCGTCAGCATTCTGTACACCGCCCCCACCGCGGTACGCGCCTTCATGAAAATGGGAGACAGCTGGGTCAAGAAGCATGATTTGCGGAGCCTGCGCCTGCTTGGCAGCGTTGGCGAGCCGCTCAATCCCGAGGCTTGGGTTTGGTATCGGGAGGTGATTGGCAGCGGTCGAGCGCCGATTGTCGATACCTGGTGGCAAACCGAAACGGGTGGTCACATGATCGCGCCCTTACCGGGAGTAACGGCAAACAAGCCCGGTTCCTGCGCCCTCCCCTTACCGGGCATTTCGGCTACGGTGGTGGATGAGGCCGGCGTGGAAATTCGGGAACCGAACCAAGGCGGCTATTTGGTCATCGATCGTCCCTGGCCGGGGATGCTGCGTGGGGTTTGGGGCAACCCCGAGCGCTACGTGCAAACCTACTGGAGCAAATTCGCCAACCGCTACTATGTGGCAGGAGACAGTGCCCGGCGCGATAGCGATGGCTATTTTTGGGTGATGGGACGCATAGACGATGTGCTGAATGTTTCGGGCCACCGCCTGGGTACAGCAGAAATCGAGTCGGCCCTGGTGGCCCACGCGGCGGTGGCGGAGGCGGCAGTGGTGGGAGTGCCGCACGAGATCAAAGGCGAGGCGGTATCGGCTTTCGTGGTGCTCAAGGCTGCTTACCAAGGGGAAGACCATGATCAGTTGGGTGCTGCCCTACGCGCCCAAGTGACGGATTTGATTGGCGCCATCGCCCGCCCCGATGACATCCATTTTGTGGATGGCTTGCCCAAAACGCGATCCGGCAAAATCATGCGGCGACTGCTGCGTGCCCGGGCCCGCGGCGAGGAAATCGATCAGGATACCAGTACCCTTGAAGATTGACTCGCAACACCCGGCAACAGGGCGCTCTGCAGGTGTTCGCCACCGCCTCGGCCTGCCGGGGCTCATCTACCTAGCTATCCCCTGCCTGGCCGTACTGCTGCTGCCACTCTATAACCGCGCCGATCCGCAGCTTTTCGGTATCCCCTTTTTTTACTGGTGGCAGATTCTTTGGGTGCCGCTCTCGGGCTTTTTTCTGTATCTCGCCTATCGACGCGTAGAAAAAGGGCGCTGACTTCATGCACCTGAGCGCTATTGTCGTCTTTATTGGACTATTTTTCCTGATTGCCTTTCTCGGTTTTCTCTCCGCTCGCTGGCAGCGCGGCGATCTTGGCCATTTACACGAGTGGGGTTTGGGCGGCCGACGCTTTGGGGCCTGGATTACCTGGTTTCTCATTGGCGGTGATCTCTATACTGCCTATACCTTTGTCGCCGTGCCGGCGCTGGTCTTTGGTGCGGGGGCATTGGGTTTTTTCGCCCTACCCTACACCGTGCTGGTGTATCCTTTGGTGTTTGCCATCCTGCCGCGGCTCTGGTCCATTGCCAAGCACCACAATTTCATTACCGCTGCCGATTTTGTTGCCGCGCGCTATGGCAGCCCTGCCCTGGCGCTAGCCATTGCCCTGACCGGCATTGTGGCGACCATGCCGTACATCGCCCTGCAGCTGGTGGGCGTTGAGGTGGTGATCGCTGGGCTCGGCTTTCCCACCCATGGCATCATCGGCGAATTGCCCTTGATCGTTGCCTTTGTCGTGCTCGCGGCCTTCACCTATACCAGCGGCTTGCGTGCACCAGCGGCCATCGCCATAGTCAAGGATGTTTTGGTGTATATCACAGTGCTCGCCCTGGTAATCGTGGTGCCCCTGCAGTTGGGTGGCTTCGCCAAGATCTTTGCGGCCATCCCCAAGCACCTGCTCTATCTGCCGCCGGTGCATGGGAACGACTTGGGGCTGCAATCCTTCTATATCACTTTGGCCCTAGGCTCGGCCATGGCGCTGATGCTCTACCCGCATGCCACCACGGCGGTGTTGTCGGCAAGCGGCCCGAAGACCTTGCGCCGTAACTGGATCTTTCTGCCGGCGTATTCGTTTGTGCTTGGTTTGATCGCCCTGCTGGGCTACATGGCGTATGCGGCCAAGTTACCGAGCAATCCGAGCCTTGCCCCCTACTTTCATGCCTACGGCCCACAGTTTGCCATGCCGGGGCTCTTGCTCCAGTACTTTCCTGGCTACTTTGTAGGTATTGGCTTTGCTGCGGTGGCCATTGGCGCTCTGGTCCCGGCAGCGATCATGTCCATTGCTGCCGCCAACCTCTTTACCCGCAGTATCTACCGCGCCTACTGGCGCCCAAATTGCAGCGCCGGGCAAGAAACCCAGGTCGCCAAGCTGGTATCTTTAGTGGTCAAGTTTGGTGCCTTGCTGTTTATTTTGCTGCTGCCGACGCAGTTTGCCATCCAACTGCAATTGCTGGGCGGTATTCTCATCCTGCAAACGCTACCAGCGATCGTTAGCGGTATTTATACCCGCTGGTTCGATCCCCGAGCCCTCCTTCTCGCCTGGGCGCTGGCATTGGCCTGGGCGATTTGGGCGGCGTCGCTCACCAGTTTTCAAAAATCCTCGTACGCACTGCACTTGGCGGGCTGGACGATTCCTGGGTATATCGGGCTCTATGCACTGCTTTTGAATGTGCTCCTCGCCCTCGCTGGCACGCTGCTGTTGCGCTCCCTGCGTTGGCACTCGACGGTCGATCATACCGATGCTGCAGCCTATGAGGAGCTGCGCCAGGATGCTTGACAAGGATCGGACGCACCCGAACAATCGGTGCCATCCGTTCACTCTTTTACTATAGAAGGCCCCCATGCATTCCCCAATTCGTTGCCCCGTCTCAAACCCTCTGCAAGCCGTAGAGGGCGGAAAATGACGGCGGGATGTATTGACGGCAAGGCGGTGGCGCAGCGCCTGCGGCTAGAGACCCGCGCCGGGGTGGAGGCTTTTCAGGCACGGCATGGACGGGCACCGGGCCTCGCGGTCGTGCTTGTGGGCTCGGACCCGGCCTCACAGATTTACGTACAGCACAAGAAAAACGCCTGCGCACAAGTGGGCATCGTTTCCCATAGCTTACCCTTGGCAGCCGATGCCAGCCCAGAACAGCTACTGGCAGAAATTGCGCGCTGCAATGCCAACGACGAGATCGATGGCATTCTGGTGCAGTTGCCGCTACCGGCGCAGTTCGATGCCGAGACCATCATCGAAGCAATTGCCGTCACCAAGGATGTGGATGGTTTTCATCCCTACAACGTTGGTCGTCTCGCCCTGCGCGTTCCCGTGCTACGTTCCTGCACACCGGCTGGAATCATCACCTTGCTGCAAGAATATCGCATTCCAATCAAGGGGCAGGAAGCGGTCATCGTGGGTGCCTCGAATATCGTTGGGCGGCCCATGGCGCTGGAGCTCCTCCTCGCTGGCGCCACGGTTACCGTCTGTCATCGCTTTACCGCCGAGTTGGCCAGCCATGTATCCCGTGCCGACATTGTGGTTGCTGCGGCGGGCAAGCCGGGGCTGGTGCGTGGAGAATGGATCAAACCCGGTGCGACGGTGATCGATGTCGGCATCAATCGCCTCGCCGATGGTAGCCTGGTGGGTGACGTGGAGTATGAGGTCGCGGCACAGCGCGCGGCATGGATTACCCCGGTACCCGGGGGTGTGGGTCCGATGACGGTGGCGACGCTGCTGCAAAACACCCTGCTCGCCGCACGGATGCGTTGCGAGGGCACGCATGGCTGAAGCCGCCCCGGTTCCCGCACTTACCGACCCCAGTCTCTATTTCAACCGCGATCTCAGCATCCTCGAATTCAATCGTCGGGTGCTGGCTCTGGCCGAAGATGAGCAGATTCCGCTCCTCGAGCGTTTGCGGTTTTTGACCATTGTTTCGAGTAATCTCGACGAATTTTTTGAAGTGCGTTTTGCCGGGGTAATGCAACGGCGCAAGTATGGCGCTGGCCCGCTGGGCCCAGACGGCCTTGGTGCCGAGGAGGAAATGCGCGCGGTCTCGGTAGTAGCCCATGAACTCATCACGGCGCAATACCGTTGTTTGAATGAGCGGTTGATACCAGCGCTGGCGGCGGAAGGAATACGGCTATTACGGCGACGGGAGTGGAAGCCAGCGCAGAAGCGTTGGGTGGCAAGCTACTTCCGCGCAGAAATCTTACCCCTGCTCACCCCCCTGAGTCTGGACCCAGCCCACCCCTTCCCCAAGGTGCAGAACAAAGGGCTGAACTTCGCCATCGTCATCGAGGGGGAGGATGCCTACGGGCGGCACAGCCCGATTGCCATCGTGCAGGCACCACGTATTTTGCCGCGCATCATTCAATTGCCGCCGGATATTGCCGGCCCGACGGATTTTGTTTTTTTATCCTCCGTCATTCACGAAAATGTGGATTTGCTCTTTCCGGGTCTCAAAGTACAGGGCTTTTACCAATTTCGCGTAACCCGTAATAGCGAATTGTTCGTCGACGAGGAAGAAGTCGATAATCTGCTCGATGCCATTGCCGATGAGTTGACTACACGCCCATTTGGCGAGGCGGTGCGCCTGGAAGTGGCCAATAATTGCCCTGCTGAAGTCTCTGACTATCTACTGCGTCATTTTGATCTGCAACAAGAAAATCTCTATGTTCTTAGCGGCCCGGTAAACTTGTCGCGAATGGCCGCCATCATCGATATGGTGCCTCGCCCCGACCTGCTCTACCCACCCTTCTGGCCCGGCGTGCCCGATCGCTGCCTGCGCAGTGAGGAGATTTTTACCCAGCTACAGCGGGGACCGATTCTATTACATCATCCGTACCAAAGCTTTAGTCCAGTAATCGATTTTGTGCGTCAGGCAGCGGCCGATCCGCAAGTGCTCGGTATCAAGCAGACCTTGTACCGCACCACCAACGATTCGGCCATGGTACAAGCGCTCATGGATGCCGCGGTTGCCGGCAAGCAGGTAACCGCCGTCATCGAGCTCAAAGCGCGTTTTGATGAGGCCAACAACATCCGGTTGGCAGAAGAACTGGAAAGCGTGGGCGTGCAAGTAGTTTATGGTGTGGTAAAGCACAAAGTGCATGCCAAAATGATCTTGGTTTTGCGTCGAGAAAACGAGGGAATCCGCTTATACGGACATTTGGGTACCGGCAATTACCACCCGCGCAATGCCCGCATCTACACCGATTTCAGCTTGCTCACCGCCGATCCTGCCATAACCGCCGATATGAATGCCCTATTCATGCATATCACCGGTATTGGTCAAGCGCCGCAGCTCAAACAGCTATTGCAGAGCCCTTTTACCCTGTTTACAGGCATGCGCGAACGAATTGCGGCGGAAACCGCCCTCGGCCCGCGTGGGCGGATCATTATTCGGGTCAACGCGCTAATTGACCTGGATTTGATTCGTGATCTATACCAAGCCTCCCAGGCTGGTGTGCAGATCAGTCTCATCGTACGCGGTGCCTGTGCGCTGCGGCCGGGTATTCCTGGTGTTTCGGAAAATATCCGGGTGGTATCGGTAGTCGGCCGTTTTCTGGAACATAGTCGAGTGTATTATTTTGGCCGCAATGGTAGCCCAGAAATCTGGCTCTCGAGCGCCGATTGGATGGGGCGTAACCTGTTTCGGCGCCTAGAAGTTGCCGTGCCGGTACGTGATCCCGAACTCAAAAAGCGGATTCAACGCGAGGCATTGGATTTATACTTGGCGGATCAGTGCAATGCCTGGGAGATGCAGCCAGATGGCAGCTATCGCCCCTTGCACGGAGCAAAAACTGAATGCCAGGGAGCGCAACAAACCCTGCTTGGCGAATATGCCCGCGGAGGCAGCAATGACTAATCCCCAATGCCGAGTTTTGGTTTTGAACAGCAAGGGCGGTTCTGGAAAGACCACCCTTTCCACCAACCTGGCGAGCCTTCTCGCCCTGCGTGGCTCGGTGCTCCTTGCCGATCTCGATCCGCAACGCTCGAGCGTCAGTTGGGGAAATCGGCGCCCTGCCAGCCTACCCAAAATCGATCTGATCGATGATCCGGAACGGGATTTTCGCGGCTATCCTGCCCGCGATTATGTCATTTTTGATGCCCCCGCTGGGCTGAAACGGGGACGGTTGGAGGATATGCTGGGCGAAGTCGAAGTGCTCCTGGTGCCCATTGCCCCCTCCCCCTTCGATATGGATGCCAGCCGAGAATTTTTGCAACGCCTCGACGAAATCAAGCGCTTTCGCAAAGGCAAGGTACGCATGGGGGTAATTGCTAACCGCGTCAAGGCACGCAGCCAAGCGGAGCGCCTCCTCGCGCAGTTCTTGGTCGACCTCGATCTGCCCTTGGTGGCAACCCTGCACGACAGCCAAGTTTACGTGCGCGCAGCCCTGGGCGGCTTGGGTTTGGCGGATCTTCGGGCACCCGAAGCGCGTAAGGAACTACCGCAATGGGCGCGCATTTTGCGCTTTGTACAAACCGGCGAGCTCTATGGAACGTGAGATCAAACTCGAGGTACTGCACCCCGAGCTGTGGCAGGAGGTACTTGCGCACCCCCTGGTGCAGGCCGAGACGCTCGCCGAGCGGGAGATGCATGCCATCTATTTCGATGGTCGCGATGGTGCCCTACGTGCCGCGGGGATTGCCTATCGCGTGCGGCGCGAGGGTGAAGACTGGGTTGCCACGGTAAAACTTGCGGGTTCCGCCCTAGGGGGGCTGCATCAACGACCGGAATGGAACGTTCCGGTGTATAACAACCTTCCCGATCTACGCGTTTTTAGCGATCCCGAACTACAAGCCCGTCTGACGCCTTTTTTCGGACTGGACCTGGTGCCGACCATTGAAACTGCGTTTCAACGTCGTGAGCGGGAGATTTCGTATCAAGACAGCCGCATTTTGCTGGCCGCCGACTGGGGCGAGATTCGTGCAGGAGGGCAGCTTCGGGCCATTCACGAAATTGAGCTCGAATTGGTGGAGGGCGAAGTTGCAGATTTGCTGCAGTTGGCGAGCGCGCTTTGCGCCAGTCTCCCCCTTTGCCCCAATGATGCCAGCAAACTGGCGCGTGGCTTGGCATTGGTACAAAAAATGCCGGTTGTGCAGGCCCCGGAAAGCACAGAACTGCGCGGTCGAGAAGGGGCTGGTACCGCGCTTGGCAGACTCCTACTCCTTCGGGCGCAAGGGATTCTAAGCGACTTGGCGCAGCGGCAGCTCAACGACAGTCGCGCCTTGCACGAGTTGCGCAAAGAAGTGCGCGCCCTCCGCGCCCTACTGCGCTTTAGTAAGGGTGCGGACCCCGAGGATCGACTGCGCGGGGTGCGCAACGGGCTTGCGGTGTGGTTTCATGAGCAAAGCCTGCGCCGCGATTTAGACTCTCTTGCGGAGCATTGGCTTGGCTTGGCACCCAAACTGGGCATGGACCCGGTAGCCCTACAGCAAGCCCTAACAGGACTGCACAGCCCAGCACGCGACTTGCGCGTGGACGCCCGGGCGCGCCTGGCAGCAGAGCTTCTTGCCCTTTGGGCGCAGCTGCTGCGCTATCCGCTGCAGGACGAGGAAACTTTGCGCGAGTACAGTGAAGAACGCCTGCGCCGCATGGATGAGCATCTTGCCTTTTCCGACCCGGATCAGGTAGCCGACTTCCATCGCCTACGGATTGCCCTCAAGCATCTGCGCTATACCCTTCACTTTTTGGAATCGCTCTGGCCGAGCAAAGATCGTAAAGCGTTGCAAAAGCAGCTGGCAGTCCTCTTGGACGCGGCAGGGGTAATCCGCGATGCGCAAATCGCCCAGCAACAGTTGCCGCACCTGATCAGCACCGGCAGCATCAGCAAGGAACTTGCCTTTAGCGCCGGTGTGTTACTTGGCTATCTTGAAGGGCGCCGCGAGCGCGAAATCCGCCGCTTTCGCAAACACTGGGAGCGCCTACGCGAAGCCGAACGCCCTTGGGACTAGGGAGAAGCTAAGCATCGGTCGCCAGGAATCACCTCCAGCATAACGTATGCTGATCATAGATAAATAAACGAGTTAGCAAACAAGGACAGGGCCAGAAGTAAGCTCCGAAGTGTTTGGAAACGATGTGTTCAGGGAACGCTAGATTCCTTGTCCAGCTTTAAAATGGCTTGGATCAAAGTGTTGGACCGTCGTAGTAACTCTGTC
Source organism: Candidatus Igneacidithiobacillus taiwanensis (assembly GCF_031962545.1). Lineage (NCBI taxonomy): Bacteria > Pseudomonadati > Pseudomonadota > Acidithiobacillia > Acidithiobacillales > Acidithiobacillaceae > Igneacidithiobacillus > Candidatus Igneacidithiobacillus taiwanensis. The sequence goes on along the minus strand of NZ_JAVRKK010000014.1, from coordinate 22,221 downwards.
TCGAATTTTTTGGCTTCTTCATGTTTTTCCTGCACTGATAGATTTGCAACTTTTTCTGACGCCTCATGGAATAGCTTGTGCTGCTCTTCTATTTCCGTAATAAGGCACTGTGCTTCTTCTGAGAAACGGTCTTTCTTCGGCAGGACTTCGGCGTACCACCACTTGCCAAAATCACATTCTGTGTGAGGTTTGTGGCAAGTACAAGCTACCTCAGAGGTGAGACATTCACGAACACGTTTGAGATAGTTGGCGTGCGTAGCAATGGCTCGTAGATGTTGCATGGAATGACTCCATTTTGCCTTCATTGGTCCTTAATGCTACGCAATACACGGCAATTCGGTTGCAGCTTGCTTTTTGCTCTTTGGTTTCGCCTTTGAAGTACAACGCATAAATTGAGACAAACTGCATTAGAGTGTTATGGTGGCGACCAAACTCTCTGGACGTAAGGTACTGAATCACCTAGAGGATGGCAACCCCAACCGGGCGCTGTCTTGAGACCTTACGATCATCACCGCGCTCCGTTCGATCTGCCTTCGCGCTTTGCTCGGGCGCTGAAATCCGGCCATTGCCCCACACAGAAGGCGGGGATGCCGTGTACCGAATCGGGGAAACAGCCCAAACTGATTTGAGCGTCGGTGGCATCCCTGACTCTAGCGATCTTTTTGCTCAGTCCGCGGTAAGACCCTCGCGGATGCGTTCGACGCGGCGCGCCAGCAGGGCAATTTCGTGGGCAAGGCAATATTCGGCGTCGGTTACTTTCCACTCCCGCGCCTGCTCCTTGTCGACTTGCAGATCGGCGCAGATCTTTTTCAGTTCTGCGTAATCATTGCTGTCGAAGAGAAAGCCCGCCAGTTCGCTGACCTGGTCATTTTTGCTTGCGGCGCCGTCGAGGGCCGCATAGGCGGCATCTAGACAGCTGTGCTCTTTCATTGCCAAGGCCCGTTGCAGGGCCGCTTCCCGATCTATTTGCATCTTCATCACTCCCGTTGCTGGTATTTTTACCCGGCCAGAGACCGTTCGAGGATCTCGGCCAAATCTCGCGATAGTCCTTCCCTGCCCTGCAGCGCCAGCATGGCTTTGCGCATCATGGCCTGCCGATTTTGATCGTAACGAGTGCTGCGACTGAACACCGTGGCCAAACGCGCCGCCGTTTGCGGATTGAGCTCATCGAGCTGCGCCAATTGCTCTGCGTAAAAGGCGTAACCGGAGCCGTCGGCGGCATGAAACACCGTGGGGTTTACCGCAAAGGCACCGAGAACGGCGCGCACCCGGTTGGGCACCCGCCAATGGAAGGCCGGATGCTGCAAAAGGGCCTTGGCACGCTCGAGGGTGCTGGGCGCGGCCGGGAGCATCTGTAGCGAAAACCATTTGTCGATGATGAGCGGGTATGGCTCCCAGTGCTGGTAAAAATCCGCGAGCAAGGCATCGGACAGTAGATTTTCGGTTGCCAGAGCAGCCAGGGCGCCCAAGCGCTCGGTCATGTTGTCGGCCTGCCGATACTGCTGCTCCGCACGTATACGCGCTTCGTCCGCCTGCGGGCCGAGGAGCGAGTAGCTAAGCGCTACCTGACGCAGACGGCGCATTCCCATGGAGCGCCCATCGCGCTGGTAGGGCGCCGCCAAATCGTTGTAGAGGCGCTGCCAACCGCTGGCGAAGCGCGTTGCCAGGCGCCGCCGCAGTTCCTCGCGAACGCGATGAATGCCATCGACATCGATGACTTCCATGCGCTGCCCCAGGGTCTCTTCCGAGGGGAGGCTGAGAAGTTCTGCAGTGTAGGCAGGATCATCTTCGTACCGGGTCAGAGCTGCTGCCACCGCTTCTTCGAGGGCGGAGGAATCCAGTGGGCTCTCCGCCAAGGCCTGTAACATTGCCCGCTCGGCCAAGCGCTGGAAGCTATCCCAGCGGTTGAAGGGATCGTCATCGTGCTGGGCCAGAAAGATATCTGCCGCTTCGGCATCGCTGCGCTCGAGGATGACCGGTGCCGAAAAGCCGCGCAGCAGGGAAGGCATGACTGGTTCGGAAAAAGGGCCAAAGGTCCATGTCTGTTCGCTGCTATCGAGGACGATGACGCGATCACGGTCGGCCTCGAGGGCTTTACCATCCTGGGTAAAAAAGGCCAAGCGGACGGGAATGGGGACGGCCTGTTTTTGCTCTTGCCCGGGGGTTGGCGGCGTGTGCTGACGTAGCCGCAGGTGATATTGCCCGCTGGATGCGTCGTACTCGCCATGCGTGCTGAGGCGCGGGGTACCGGCTTGGGCGTACCAGCGCAAGAACGGCGAGAGATCTTGCCCGCTGCCATCGCTCAAGGCACGCACGAGATCTTCGATGCATACGGCTTGGCCGTCGTGGCGGGCAAAGTAGAGGTCGGTACCCTTCCGGAAGTCGGTGGGGCCGAGCAGGGTATGCATCATGCGAATGACTTCGGCACCCTTTTCGTACACCGTCGCCGTGTAAAAGTTGTTGATTTCTTTGTAGGAATCGGGGCGAACCGGATGTGCGAGCTGGCTTGCATCCTCGGCAAACTGGGCACTGCGCAAACGGCGCACATCGCCAATGCGCTGTACCCCGCGGGAATTGCAGTCGGCGGAAAACTCTTGATCGCGAAAGACCGTAAGACCTTCCTTGAGGCTCAGTTGAAACCAGTCGCGCAGGGTAACCCGGTTGCCCGTCCAATTATGAAAATATTCGTGGGCAATTACCGATTCGATGCCTTGGTAATCGGCATCAGTGGCGGTTTCCGGACTGGCCAGCACATATTTGGAATTGAAAATATTGAGGCCCTTGTTTTCCATGGCCCCCATATTGAAGCTATCCGTAGCAACGATCAGATAGCGGTCGAGATCGTATTCGCGACCGTAGACCTGCTCATCCCAAGCCATGGCCTTTTGCAGACTGCGCAGGGCTTGCTCGCAGGCGTCCCGATCGCGCTCGGCAACGTAGACTTCCAGACCAACTTCGCGCCCGGACTGGGTGCGGAAGGTATCCTTGGCAATGTGAAAAGACCCGCCCACCGCGGCAAACAGGTAACACGGCTTGGGAAAAGGATCTTCCCAGCGCGCCCAATGCCAGCCTTCGTCTTCTTCGCCCGTTGCTACGCAATTGCCATTGGAGAGTAGCAGCGGGCAAGTTTGTTGCGGGGCATGTAAGGTGACGGCAAAACGCGACAACACGTCCGGGCGGTCCAGAAACCAAGTAATCCGCCGAAAACCCTCGGCCTCACACTGGGTAAGAAACACCCCGTCGGCGTAGTAGAGACCGGAGAGCGCGGTGTTTGCCTCGGGCTCGATGCGCACCCGCGATTCGACGACGCAGTGATCTGGCAGGTTGCGCAATCGCAAACCGCCGGTTTCGAGGGCGTAGTGCTCCGCCGCCAGCGGCTTGCCATCGACGGCGAGGGAAAGTAGCTCCAACGATTCGCCGTTGAGGAAGAGATCGCGCGAGGCCGGATCGAGGCGCCGCAGAGAAAGCTTTGCTTGCACCTCGGTGCCTTGGGGACGCAAGAAGATCTCCAAGGCGACGGTTTCGATAGTAAAACCCGGCGCTTGGTAATCCTCGCGACGGACGACGCTCGCTTCGCTCACTCGCATTTGCCCTCGGAATTAAAGGTGCCGATGCTAGAAACAAAGCTCGACAGGTCCTGCGGCATACCGTGGCTGATCTTGGCCGTACCACCCTGACCACAATAAAGCAGAGTGGGCGTGGCTACTTCGCCGGTGGCCTGCAAAAGCTCCGTATTCTTCTGCACGTCCGCTACCACGGCAGGATTTGGGTTGCTATCGGCGGTGATTCCCCCCTCTTCCGTAGCATCATCAAAGCCTTTCTCGTTCTTGGCCATTGCCTCCGCCGGGTCGCTGGCACTCAAGATTGCCACCGCCTTGCCCTCGCTCGAAGGCTTGAGGAAAGCCGAAACCACATAGCGCACCCGCAATTTTCCTTCTGCAATGAGCGGTTTGGCATCTTCGTAGAACTTGTGGCAGAAGATGCAGTTGGGGTCGACAAAGGCAATTACCTCTGGTCCGCCCGTACCGAGCACAAAGGTCTTTGCTTGCATGACTTTTTGGGCAATATCCGCTGCCGACATGGGCTTGGGAATGAGACCTGCAGTTTCGGCATCATTCTTGATGACGTTGTTACCTTCTGCGTCGATAATCGCTTGCGCAAGGATCAGGTACTTACCGTCTGCAGTGGCATAGGCCAAAGTCTTATGGCCCTGATCCTCAACCACGATTGCGGTAAGGCCACCGGGCCCCGGAAAAATCTTGGCGACCTGGGCACTACCGTGAGTGATGGAGCTTACCAAGTTCTGCACCTTACTCTGCGAGAGGGTTTCCGCCTGCGCCGTGTTGGCGGGAAAAAAGTGATTACTGATGCCGCCAAGAATGAGCCCGGAGATCATCAAGGTAGCGGGAAAAGCCAAAGGTTTCAGGCGCATGGATACTCCTCTGAGAAAAAAGCCGAAAAAATAGGGAGACGGTGGTAACTAGCCGCGTTGGCGTCAGTTTACACCATCTCCCCGATTCGGACCACGAATCAGCCTAGGGGTTCAGCGCGAAACACGAAGCGATCGTCCTCGAGTTCCACATGCAGCAACTCGCCCGGGTGGAAATCACCACGCAAGAGCTTTTGCGCCAAGGGGTTTTCGATCTGCTGCTGAATGGCACGCTTGAGCGGACGCGCGCCGTACACGGGATCGAAACCGATCTCGGCGAGCTGATCGAGGGCCGCTTCGCTGAGCACTAAGTCCATATCCCGCTCGCGCAACCGGGCGCGCAAGCCTTGCAGCTGAATTTCGGTGATGGCCCGCAACTGCCGCGCATTGAGGGGATGGAAGATCACCGTCTCGTCGATCCGGTTGAGGAATTCCGGCCGGAAATGCGCCTGCACCACCGCCATCACCGCAGAGCGCAGGGAGTCTTCATCACCGCTACGGCTGTACTCGTGAATCCGATCCGATCCGAGGTTGGAGGTCATGATGATGACGGTATTGCGGAAATCCACCGTCCGTCCCTGACCGTCGGTGAGGCGGCCGTCGTCGAGCACCTGCAGCAGGATGTTGAAAACCTCCGGATGCGCCTTTTCGACTTCGTCCAACAAGACCACAGAGTAGGGCTTACGCCGCACCGCCTCGGTAAGGTAGCCACCTTCCTCGTAGCCCACATATCCCGGCGGGGCACCGATCAAGCGCGCCACCGAGTGCTTCTCCATGAATTCGCTCATGTCGATGCGCACCATCTGCTCTTCGCTGTCGAAGAGGAATTCGGCTAGGGCCTTGCTCAACTCGGTCTTGCCGACTCCGGTGGGGCCCAAGAAGAGGAAAGAGCCGTTGGGTCGGCGCGGATCGGAAAGGCCAGCGCGGGAACGACGGATCGCGTTGCTGACGGCGGCCACCGCTTCCTCCTGCCCTACCACGCGTGCCTGTAGGCGCTCTTCCATCTTGAGCAGCTTTTCCTTTTCGCCTTCGAGCATTTTGGCAACGGGTATACCGGTCCAGCGCGAGATGACCTCGGCAATCTCCTCCTCCCGCACCTCGGTGCGCAACAAGGTGGGCGCCTTGCGCTCTGCGCTGCTTTCCTGCTGCTCGGCCCGCTGCAACTGCGCCTCGAGGGCGGGCAACTGCCCGTACTGGATCTCCGCCATGCGGTTGAGATCGCCGGCGCGCCGGGCGTTCTCGAGTTCCAGCAAGAGGCGTTCGCGCTCTTTCTGGAGTTGCGAGGTACCTTCGATGGCGAGTTTTTCGCCCTTCCAGATTTCCTCGAGCTCCTGGTATTTACGATTCAGCTCGGTAATCTGCTGCTCCAGGGTCTCCAGACGCTTTTTACTCGCTTCGTCCTTTTCTTTTGCCAGCGCCACTTTTTCGATGTTGAGCTGAATCAAGCGCCGCTCGAGTTCATCTAAGGCCTCGGGCTTGGAGTCGATTTCCATTTTGATACGCGAGGCTGCCTCGTCGACCAAGTCGATGGCCTTATCGGGCAGGTTGCGATCGCTGATGTAGCGATGCGAAAGCTGTGCTGCCGCAACCAAGGCCGGGTCGGTGATGCGCACTCCATGGTGCACTTCGTAGCGCTCTTTGAGGCCGCGGAGGATGGCGATGGTATCTTCCACCGAGGGCTCGTCGACCAGAACGCGCTGGAAACGGCGCTCGAGGGCGGCGTCTTTCTCGATATACTGGCGATACTCGTCGAGGGTAGTGGCACCAATGCAGTGCAACTCGCCCCGCGCCAGCGCCGGCTTGAGCATGTTGCCGGCATCCATGGAGCCCTCTGCCTTGCCTGCCCCCACCAAGGTATGAATTTCGTCAATGAAAAGGATCACTTGCCCTTCGGTCTTGGCGAGATCGTTGAGGAGGGACTTCAAGCGTTCTTCGAACTCGCCGCGAAATTTTGCGCCGGCAATCAAGGCGGCCAAGTCGAGGCCGAGCAGACGCTTGTTACGCAGGGATTCCGGTACCTCGCCGTTGACGATGCGCTGCGCCAGACCCTCGACGATGGCGGTCTTTCCCACCCCCGGCTCGCCGATGAGGACGGGGTTATTCTTGCTGCGCCGCAGCAGCACTTGAATGGTGCGGCGAATCTCGTCGTCGCGACCAATTACCGGGTCGAGCTTGCCCTGGGCGGCGCGCTCGGTGTAGTCGATAGTGTATTTTTCCAGGGCTTGACGCTGTTCTTCAGCGTTGGGGTCGTTGATCTTTTCGCCGCCATGCAGTGCCGTAATCGCCGCCTCGAGATCCTTGGCGGTGGCGCCATTTTCCTTGAGCAAACGGCCTGCTTCGCCTTTATCTTCGAGTAGTGCAAGCAGAAAATGCTCGGTCGAAATATAGCCGTCGCCGCGTTTTTGGGCGAGCTTGTCGGCAAAGTTGAGGAGATTGACGAGATCCCGCCCAAACTGCACATCGCCGGGTTGCCCCTCCACCTTGGGCAGGTTGGCGAGGGCACGGCCAAGGGCATTGCGTAGCGAATCCACCCGTACGCCTGCCTTGCTCAGTACCGGGCGAGCAATACCCCCTTCTTGGTCCAAAAAGGCGATGAGAAGATGAATGGGCTCGACCTGCTGTTGATCATTGCCCAAGGCCAAGCTCTGCGCGTCTTGCAGGGCCTGTTGAAATTTTGTGGTGAGTTTGTCACTGCGCATCTGGCGACTCCTTTATCGGATGATGCCTAGCAGATGGGCATGTCAGGCGGGCTTTTCAAGGCCAGAGCGGGCGGGTCGGAACATACCAAAGAGCAGTAGCGCGGCGCTGCCAGAAACGATGCCTGCCGCTAGAAAAGCGCCACTGCCCCCCCAATGACTCCAAGTCCAACCGGCGGCCAAGGAGCCAAGGCCACCGCCCAAGCCGTAGACCAGACTCGCATAGAGGGCAATGCCGCGGGCGCGCAAGGCCGGAGAAAAGCGGGCAAAAACCCAGTGGATGGCGGCTAGATGAAAGGCGGCGTAGCTCGCCGCATGGAGGGTCTGCACGAGGACGATCCAAACAAAACCCGGCCACCAGGCAATCACCATCCAACGCAGCGCCGTAAGAACAAAAGCCGAGCTGAAACATAGGGCAATACCCCAGCGAGCCAGCACCCGCTCACCAAACCAAAAAAACAATACCTCGGCACAGACGGCCAGGGCCCAGAGCACGCCAACACTCAAACTGCCATGGCCATGCTGCTCCACATAGATGGAATAAAAGGCGTAGTAGACGCCATGACTGCTTTGCTCGAGGATACCGGCGGCGAGAAAAAACCAGAGGCGCGAGTCGCGCAGGGCAGGCAGGAAGGTGCCCTGCCCCTCTGCCGCCTGTTGCGGGTGATGATCCTGCAGGGGTAGGTAGCGACTAGCAACAACAACGAAGAGCAAAAAAAGGGTGATGGTGGGGAGAAAACTTTGCAGCCCCCACCGGGCGACCAAGGCCCCCATCCCTAAGGAAAGGGCAATAAAACCGATGGATCCCCAAAGGCGAATACGTCCGTAGCGCCTGCCGTGGCGCTCTGCCCAAGCCATGCTGAAAGTATCGACGAGGGGTAAGGCGGCGGCCCAAAAAAAGGCGAAGAGCACGGTAACGAGCAGCAGAAGGGCGAAATGATCGCCGGCAAAAAACAACAGCGAAAAGCTTAGGAGGGTCGCGACGCCCGCGGCAGGGATCAGGCGCCGCGCCGGGAGATAATGTAAGAGCCAACCCCAGACATTGGGGGCGAGTACCTTGCTGAACTGTACCGCCGCCGTAAGAATGCCAATGGCCAGGGCATCTTGCCCGCGCGCCTGCAGCCAAGGGCCCCAATAGGGCATAAAGGCCCCGAGAGCGCAAAAATAGAGGAAGTAGTAGGCAACGAGGGCCTCGCCCTCGAAGCGGCCCTTCAGCATTGGCCGGGAATGGGGGCCAGAGGCGGCTCGACGTCGCCGTTTTGGGCACGGTGACGCAGGTAGTGATCCATCAGGGTGAGGGCGAGCATGGCCTCGACAATGGGCACGGCACGAATCCCGACACAGGGGTCGTGGCGGCCGGTGGTGACGATGTCGATTACCTGCCCCTCACGGTCGATACTTGGGCGAGGAATGCGGATACTGGAGGTCGGCTTGACGGCAATCGAGAAAAACAGGTCTTGCCCGGTGGAGATACCGCCCAGCACGCCACCGGCATGGTTGCTCGCAAAGCCTTTGGGGGTGAGGGGATCGCCATGTTCGCTACCGTGCTGCTCGACTACGGCAAAGCCGTCGCCCACCGCCACTGCCTTGACCGCATTGATGCTCATCAATGCCTTGGCGGCGTCGGCCTCGAGGCGGTCGAAAACCGGCTCGCCCAGCCCCACGGGCATGCCCTGTACACGGACATCGACGCGCGCGCCGATCGAATCCCCAGCCTTGCGAAGTTCGTCGAGATACTCGGCCATACGCTCGGCCGCAGCGGCGTCCGGACAGAAGAAGGGATTGGCGTCGATCTGGGCGACGTCGAATTCCGTAGCACGGATGGGCCCCATCTGCGCCAACCAAGCACGGATTTCCGTACCTAAGCGCAGCCGTAGGTACTTACGGGCAATGGCGCCTGCCGCCACCCGCATGGCGGTTTCGCGCGCCGAGGAGCGGCCGCCACCGCGATAATCGCGCAAACCGTACTTTTGCAGGTAGGTGTAATCGGCATGGCCGGGACGGAAGCTGTCTTTGATCTTGCTGTAATCCTGGGAACGTTGATCGGTATTGCGGATGAGCAAGCCAATGGGGGTGCCAGTGGTGACCCCCTCGAAGACGCCAGAAAGGATCTCGACTTGGTCGGCCTCCTGGCGCTGGGTGGTGTGCCGCGATTGCCCCGGGCGACGGCGATCGAGCTCGGGCTGGATGTCTTCGGCGCTGAGGGGTAGCCCCGGCGGGCAGCCATCGATAACGGCGCCGATAGCCGGTCCATGACTCTCACCAAAGGTGCTTACGCGAAAGCACTCGCCAATGCTGCTACCCGCCACGACTCAGTTTTCTCCCTCGATATAGGCGTAGGCAGAGTGATTGTGGATCGACTCGAAATTTTCCGATGCGACACTATAGCGCCGTACCCGCGGGTCATTTTGTAGGCGCAGGGCAACGTCGCGGACCATGTCCTCGACAAATTTCGGGTGGTCGTAGGCGTATTCGGTCACGTACTTTTCGTCCGGCCGCTTCAGCACGCCATAGAGCTGCGACGACGCCTCGGACTCGACGAGATCGATGATGTCTTCGATCCAGAGCGCCTCCCGCGCCTCCACCTGGACGCTGACCCGGGAGCGTTGGTTGTGGGCACCATACTCCGAGATGCTCTTGGAACAGGGGCAGAGGCTGGTGACGGGAACATGTACGCAAAGCTGGGCACGGACTTGGTCATCCTGGATCTCGCCCTGCCACTCAACCTCGTAGTCGAGGTAACTCTCAACACGGGAAACCGGCGCTTTTTTGCGCACGAAGTACGGAAACTGCAACTCGATACGGGCACTGCGGGCTTCCAAACGATCGCGGGTTTGCGAGAGCAATTCTTCGAGATCTTTGACGCTCAGGGGCTTGAGCTGCTCCTGCAGAATCTGCAGAAAGCGCGACATGTGGGTGCCCTTGAGATGGGCGGGTAACCCCACGTACATGTTGCAGAAAGCGGCAACATGCTGAACGTGACCGGCCCGATCGAGGATTTGCAGGGGGTGGCGCACGGCCTTGACCCCCACTCTTTGGATGGGAATGGCGCGGGGATCGCTACGCCCCTGCACATCCTCCAGTACTTCTGCAGCACAATCTCTCACCGGTTGGAACCTCGCAAAGAATTCTTGACTGGATTAGTCAAATATTACGCGCCAGCGACCTGACCAGCAAGGCGGGCGAGCAAACGCTCACCTGCTTGGCGGATCCCATCGGCATCGAGACCCAATTCTGCAAGCCATAAGGCTGCTTCGCCATGCTCGATGAATTGATCGGGCAAGCCAAGAATTTTGCAGAATACTTGCCGCTCCTGGTCGAGGAGATATTCGGCGACTGCCGAACCCGCTCCACCCATGCGCACGCCCTCCTCTACGGTGAGGAAGGCTGTATGGTCGGCAGCGAGACGGTCGAGGAGTTCGGTATCGAGGGGTTTGACGAAACGCATGTTGACCACGGTGGCGTCGAGTTCCTCGCCGGCCTGCAGCGCCGCCGCGGCCCGGGTACCAAAGGCAAGGATGGCGAGCTTCTTGCCCTGGCGCAGCACTTCCGCTTTGCCCATGGGTATTTGCCGCTGCAAATCAGGATCTTCGATACTACCCGCCGCCGTGCCGCGGGGGTAACGGACGATGGCCGGGCCGGGATAGGCATAGCCGGTATTCAGCATGTCGCGCAGCTCCTGGGCATCTTTGGGGGCCATGATGACCAGGTTGGGAATGCAACGGGCGTAGGCGATATCGAAGGCGCCTTGATGAGTGGCGCCGTCGGCACCCACCAAACCGGCACGATCGACGGCAAAGAGCACGGGCAGATTCTGAATGGCGACGTCGTGCAACAACTGGTCGTAAGCGCGCTGCAAAAAAGTCGAATAGATGGCGACGACGGGATGAAAATCCTCGCAGGCGAGGCCAGCGGCAAAAGTTACCGCATGCTGTTCGGCAATACCGACATCAAAATAGCGCTTGGGGAAAAGTTGCTCGAAACGCACCAAGCCCGAGCCCTCGCGCATGGCAGGCGTAATCGCCACCAGCTTCGGCTCTTCGGCAGCCTTATCGCACAGCCAATCGCCAAAAATCTTGGTATAGCTGACACTCGAGGACTTTTGCAAAGCGCCGCTGTTGCGGTCGAAGGGGGTTACGCCATGATAGGTGCAGGGGTCTTGTTCTGCAGGTGCGAAGCCCTTGCCTTTGCGAGTAATGACATGCAGCAGGCGCGGCCCACGGATCTTTTTAAGGTTTTCGAGGGTCGGGACCAGGGCATCGAGGTCGTGGCCGTCGATGGGCCCGAAATAGTGAAAACCCATTTCCTCGAAGAGCAAACCGGGAGACACCAAGCCCTTGACCCCTTCTTCGGCACGCTTGGCCAACTCCCGCAGGGGCGGCACCAAACTCAGAGCCTGTCCTGCCCCATCGCGGACGGTATTGTACAGCGGATTGGAGAGCAGCCGGGTGAGGTAGCGAGATACGGCGCCGACGTTGGGCGAAATCGACATCTCGTTGTCGTTGAGGATGACCAGGAGATCGGCATCCAGAACGCCGCCATTGTTGAGAGCTTCGTAAGCAAGCCCGGCGGTCATAGCACCATCGCCAATGATGGCTACCACTTGGCGCCGCTGCTGGGCGAGGGACGCGGCCACCGCCATGCCCAGTCCGGCACTGATGGAGGTGCTGGAGTGGCCAGCGCCAAAGGCATCGAAGGGGCTTTCGTCACGTTTGAGAAAGCCCGAGAGACCGTCTTTTTGCCGCAGGCTCGGAAACTGTGCGCCGCGCCCGGTGAGGACCTTGTGCGGATAAGCCTGATGGCCAACATCCCAAATCAGGCGATCGTCGGGGGTTTGGAAGACCGCGTGCAGGGCGACGGTGAGTTCGACGGCACCTAGGCCGGAGGAGAGATGTCCGCCGGTTTCACTGATGGATTCGAGCAGAAACTGCCGCAGGCGCTTGGCCACCTGCTTGAGCTCACTGCGCGACAGGCGCCGCAGTTCTTCCGGCCCAGGAATGCTTTCGAGCAAGGGATTCATCGGTTACGCTCGACGATGAGGCGCGCCAGGGCACGCAGGTGATCGGCCTCCTGTCCCCAGCCTGCCAAGGCATCGAGGGCGGCCTGGAGCAGCGAGCGGGCGTATTCCTGGGCTTGCGACAATCCCAAGAGGGTGACGAAACCGGGTTTTTGCCGCTCCCGGTCCGCCCCTTGCTTGGCCTTGCCGGTTTCTTTGATGTCGCCGATTTCGTCGAGGATATCGTCTTGCACCTGAAAGGCGAGGCCAACGCGATCGGCAAAGTGGATGAGGGCTTGGCCGCGGCGGGAGTCCTCGGCAACGTCGGCGGCAACCAGCGCAAGCTGGATGGCGCAGCGGATCAACATACCAGTTTTGAGCAGATGCATCTGCTCGAGGGCGGGCTGGGCGAGCTGGTGGCCAACGGCGGCGAGGTCTACCGCTTGGCCGCCGACCATGCCCTGGGAACCAGCGGCCTGGGCGAGAATGGCGACCATGCGCAGCTGCTGCCGCGGCGCCAGCCCCGCCGGCTCTGCCAGCACGCGGAAAGCTTGCGTGAGCAAGGCATCGCCAACCAAGATGGCCGTTGCCTCGTCGTAGGCCTTGTGGCAGGTGGGGCGGCCGCGGCGCAGGTCGTCGTTATCCATGGCGGGAAGATCGTCGTGCACCAAGGAGTACGCGTGGATGAGTTCGAGGGCGGCAGCGGCACGGTCGAGCAAGCTCTCGTGCACGCCGAGCGCTGTGCCAGCGGCGTAGGTAAGCAGCGGGCGCACCCGCTTACCGCCACCGAGGACGCTATACCGCATGGCATCGTGCAGTCGCGCTGGGAAGGCACTCGCCGCCGGCAGCAACGATTCCAGAACTTTTTCATTGTGGGCCACAATTCGGTTGCGAAAAGCAGCAAAGGATTCGCTCTCGGACAAATCAGTCCTCCTCTACATTGCTGGGTAGGGCCTGAACTTGCCCGCCAAGCAAGATTTCTACTTTCTGTTTTGCTTCCGTCAGCTGGCGTTCGGCCTGTTGGGCGAGTTCCATCCCTTGCTGGAACAAGGTGACGGACTCTTCCAAGCCGAGTTGGCCACTCTCCATGCTTTGGACGATTTTTTCCAAGGCGCTGAGGGTGTCGGCAAAGGCTGCGGGCGAATCAGCGGCCTCGCGGTCCGCCGGGGCTTGCGTAGGACGGGTCATGTCGTGCATTAAACACTAGGCTGGGCCGGTCGGGCAAGGGTGCATGTGCCTGCCAGAAGAAGAAACGTACTGGACGGTATGTACCGGAGAGCCTACACTACGGGCCTCCAACGCCGCAGCCTAGGACCGCTCATGTCTACCGTCTTGCCAGAACTGGCCAGTCGTTCTCGCCGACCCGAAGGGGCTACGCGTTTCGATGTCCTCGGGGCCATCAGCGTCTCGCATTTTCTCAACGACAGCATTCAGTCGTTGATGTTGGCGGTGTATCCCCTCTTCCGCAGCAATTTTGACTTGAGCTTTGCGCAGATTGGTCTGATCACCCTTGCCTATCAGCTGACTGCTTCCATCATTCAACCCTTGGTGGGACGTTACACCGACCGCCATCCCCTGCCCTGGTCTTTACCAGTGGGAATGATCTCGACTTTTCTTGGACTACTCCTGCTTGCCGTTGCCCCTAACTACGCAGTGCTGCTCCTTGCCGCCGCCCTGGTCGGCTTGGGCTCTTCGGTCTTCCATCCGGAATCGTCGCGGGTGGCGCGGATGGCGGCCGGGGGGCGCTATGGCTTGGCCCAGTCGATCTTTCAGGTGGGGGGTAACGTGGGTACGGCGGTGGGTCCGCTCCTTGCTGCTTTCTTTGTTATGCCGCATGGACAGCAGAGTCTATCGTGGTTTTCTCTGCTCGCCCTCGCTGCCATCGTCATCCTGAGCTTTGTGGGGCGTTGGTACCAACATCAGCATCGGCTGCCCAAAAAAGCGGCGCCGGTTGCCGCGAACACCTTGCCGGCAGGGCTGGTACGAAAGAGCTTAGTGATTCTGGTGGCGCTGATGTTCTCCAAGTTTATCTATTTGACTAGCATCAGCAGCTATCTGATTTTTTACTTGATGCATCGCTTTGCTATTCCCGTGCGCGAGGCGCAGCTGCACTTGTTTCTCTTTTTGGCGGCGGTGGCGGCGGGAACGCTGCTGGGTGGGCCGATTGGCGATCGCATTGGGCGTAAGCGGGTGATTTGGGTCTCTTTGCTCGGCATCGCCCCCTTTACCCTCGCCCTGCCCTATGCAGGCTTGACCGCAAGCGCGCTATTGACAGTAATCATCGGCTTCTTGCTTGCCTCGGCCTTTCCCGCCATTGTCGTCTACGCTCAGGAACTCGTGCCCGGAAAAGTGGGGACGATTTCGGGCCTCTTTTTTGGCCTCGCCTTTGGTCTGGGTGGCGTGGGTGCAGCGGTGCTCGGGCAGCTCGCCGATCTTTGGGGCATCGATACCGTCTACCATATTTGCTCCTTTTTGCCCCTGCTCGGGATTTTGGCCGCCTTTTTGCCGCAACGGCCATCTTCCATCTAGGTTCTGCAGCAAAGCCTGATATACTCCGCTCGCCCCTAACCGCTGATGAGGTACACATGGCCCTGGCCATTTTCGATCTCGACAACACCCTGCTGGCCGGCGATTCCGACCATGCCTGGCTGGATTTTTTGAGCACCTTGGGCATCGTTGATGGTGCCGAATTGCGCGAGGCCAACGATCGCTACTATCGGGCCTATATGGAGGGCAAGCTCGATATGCAGGACTTTTTGCGCTTTGTGCTGGCACCCATGGCCCAACATCCCCGTCGCGATCTCGAAGAATGGCACCGCCAGTATATGCAGGAGCGGGTGTTACCGATGATTACCGATGCCTCCCGCGCCTTGGTCCGCAAGCACGCCGATGCCGGCGATACTTTGCTCATCATTACCGCCACCAACCGCTTCGTTACCGCGCCCATTGCGGTCGAACTTGGCATACCCGCCTTGCTGGCAACCGAGGTGGAGTGCGATGAGAATGGCGAATTTACCGGACGTAGTTATGGCACGCCCTGTTTTCAAGCCGGCAAGGTGGAGCGCCTGCGGCAGTGGCTGAGTGGCCAAGGACTGCCGTGGGAGGAGAGCTTGGCCGACGCCTATTTTTACAGCGACTCCCACAATGATCTGCCGTTGTTGGAGCTCGTGGGCAATCCCGTTGCCGTCGATCCAGACAAAGTGCTGGCCGAAGTCGCCCGGGCGCGTTCTTGGCCCATCCTCAGCTTACACGGACCTTGTCATCCGCTGCACTGATCGCGTCTTCGCTGAGCAGTGCCGCCACATCCACCGGCACAATGCTCGAAATCCCGGGCTCGATCATCGTCACCCCCACTAGTTGCTCTGCCACCTGCAAGGTGAGCTGACGATGGCTGATGAGCAAAAACTGCGTCTGCTCGGCGAGGCTTCGGAGTAGACGACAAAAGCGCTCGATATTGGCATCGTCGAGGGGGGCATCGACCTCGTCGAGGATGCA
Organism: Candidatus Igneacidithiobacillus taiwanensis; assembly: GCF_031962545.1. Taxonomy (NCBI): domain Bacteria; kingdom Pseudomonadati; phylum Pseudomonadota; class Acidithiobacillia; order Acidithiobacillales; family Acidithiobacillaceae; genus Igneacidithiobacillus; species Candidatus Igneacidithiobacillus taiwanensis. The sequence goes on along the minus strand of NZ_JAVRKK010000014.1, from coordinate 6,605 downwards.
AAAGGGTGCCGGATTGAGGGCAAAGATGGCAAAGACCAGGGCGATAGCGGTGAGCGCCTTCTCCCCTCCCGATAACTGCTGCAGGGTACCATTGCGTTTGCCCGGGGGTTGGGCGCGCAGGATCAGGCCGGCACTGAGGGGATCCCCTTCGCAGCGTTCCAGGGCCGCCGTTCCGCCGCCGAAGAGTTCGGCAAAATAGCGCTGCAGCCCCTGGTTGACGTGCTGTAAGGTATGCTGGAATCGCTCCAGGGTCTCGGCGTCCATGGCTGCCATGGCAGCCTCGAGGCTCTGGAGGGCGCTGTCGACATCGGCTACCTGGGCAGCAAGATCCCCTTGCCGCGCCTGCAGTTCTGCGAGCTCTTCTTCGGCAGCGAGATTGACGTTACCGAGTTTCGCCAAAGCCGCCTGGATGCGCTGCAACTCCGCCGTTGGTTGCCCATGCTCAGGCATGGCGCCGGGATTTTCGCCAAGGGCCTCGGCAAGCCGCTCTGCCTCGATAAAAAGTTCCTGCAGGCGCTCCTCACGGTGGGCACATTCTGCCTCGAGCCGCGCCAGCTCGATTTCTTCCTGCCGTTGGCTCTGTTGCAGGCGTTGGCGCTCTTGGTCGAATTCGCGTTGCTGCTTGCGCAGAGTTTCGCCCACGCCTTGCAGTGCGGCCAGGGCCTCCTGCGCAGCAGCACGACGGGCGGCCTGTGCGGCGCGCGCCTCGGCGAGGGCCGGCTGGGCCGCTTGCAGTTGCTGTAGGGCGTTCGCCAGCGCTTGGGCTTGCGCTTGTTGTCGCTCTCGTTCCGTAGCGATGCCACGCAAGCGCTCGCTGGCATTGTTCTCCTGCCCCTGCAGGCGTTGGCGCTCGAGGGCGGCGCGCTGCTCCTCGTCGCGTAAGCGCCCGAGGCGCTGGCGCAGGTTTTGTTGCTCTTGGCGACGGCTTTCGAGCTCTTGCTTTGCCTGCTGCTCTTGCTGCCGCAGTCCGGCTTCCCGGGCGCGCTGGTGTTGGAGATCTTGGTCGAGCTGGCGGGCGCGCTCCTGTAGTTCTTGCAAGGCGGTGTCGAGGCGCAGACATTCCTCTTCGACTTCGGCGCTGCGCTGCGCTTCGGCAGCCAGCCGACTTTCCCATTGCATCAGTTCCTGTTGTGCCCGGCTGAGCTCAGCCTGCTGCGCTTGCAGACGGCGCCGCAGCTCTTGCTCTTCGCCGCGCGCCTTGCTGTGTTCTTCGCGCAATTGTCGCAGGCGGGATTCCTCCGCTGTGACCTGCTGCTCCAGAGCCGGCAGTTGCGCCTCGATGCCTTGCAATTCCCGCTGTACCCGCAGCCAGCTCGCGTCCTCCTGCTCACCGCCCAGGCGCCAGAGACCATGCGCCGAACGCAGCTCCGCCCGCGGGGTGATCCAGTGCTCGCCAATACGCAGTTCTGCCCGTCGCGCCTCTGCTTGCTGCAGGTCGGGTACGCAGCGCAGGCCGTAAAACCAGGGCAAGAGCGCGCGATGCCAGCCAGGCTCGATCTGCAGACGATGCCAGAGGGCATCGGGAGGCAGTTCGGGCTCGGGACTCTCGTCTGCCGGCCATAACCAACTGCCCACCCCTTGCGGTATTTCTGCCTCCTCGGCGAGCACGGCATGTAAGCGATTTTGTAGAAAAAGCTCGACGGCATATTCCCAGTCGGCATCGACCTGGAGCAGGTGACTGAGGGGCGTGCCCTGTACTGCCACCGGCTGCAGTCGCTGACGTAGACGTTGCAGGGCGTCGCGCTGGCTGCGCAAGGCTTGCTGCTGATCCCGCGCCTGTTGCCAGCGCTCTTGCTGCTGCTCGATGGCAGGGGCCAGCTGGCCTAGCTTGGCCTCGAGCTCGCCAAGGGCGCTACGCAGATGCTCCTCTTGCGCTTTTACCTGGGCGAGCCGCTCCTGGCGACGGGGCAACTCCTGCGCGGGCAAACGCTCGCGCTCTTGCAAGCGAGCGCGCCGGCGCTCCAATTCGAGTATGCGCGGTTGCAGCTCCCGCCATTGGGTTTCTTTTACTTCCAGCTCGCGGCGCCAGTCCTGCACCTTGTCGCGGAGCTGATGTTGCTGCCGCTCCGCCGCCTCTACCGCCGCATCCGCCGTATCCCGGGCGCTACGCAGACGTTGCAATTCTGCTTCGCGTTCGCTTTCTTGCCCAATGAGGGTCTGCAACCGCTCCTTGGCCTCCTGCTGCTGGCGCTGCAACGCTTGTTCTTCGCTGTGGAGTCGTTGTTGCCTTTGCTCCTCTTCTTGGCGGGTTTGGATTAGCCGCTGTATTTCTGTCTGCTGGCGTTGCCAGTTTTGCTCGGCCAGGGTCTGCTCCGCCTGCGCGGCATAGTGCTCGGCCTGGGCGCTACGCAACTGCTCCTCGTGCGCGGCAAGGGCAGTGGCGCTATCGGCAAGGGCTTGCTGCAGCGCTTGCTCTCGCTGGTTTGCGGCCGCGAGGGCAGTGCGTCGCTGGGCGATGCCTTGCCGGTAATCCGCGAGCTCGCCTTCCAGTTGCTCGATGCGTAGGGTCAGGTCCCACCACTGCCAGCGCCGTTCTTCGGCGCGCAGCTCACGTAGTTGGCGAGCTTGCCCCGCCTGACGGGTAAGGCGCTGAAACTGCTGATCCATCTCACCGTGGATGTCGCGTAGCCGCTGCAAATGCTCCCGGGTTTCGGCAATGCGTTGTTCCGTCTCCCGACGCCGCTCCTTATAGCGGCTGATGCCACCGGCCTCCTCGAGCATGGCGCGCAGATCCTCGGGACGACTCTCGATGATGCGACCAATGGTACCCTGCTCGATGATGGCGTAGGCGCTGGCGCCCAATCCGGTGCCGAGGAAAAGATCCCCCACGTCGCGACGGCGGCAGCGGGCATCATTGATGCGATACTGGCTGTCGCCATCCCGAGTCAGGCGCCGTTGTACCCGGATTTCCGCGGTCTGCGTCCACGGCGACGGGGCTTGCGCGTCGCTGTTGTCGAAGAGCAGTTCGACGATGGCCTGCTGCGCCGGGGCACGATTGGCAGCGCCGTTGGAGATGACATCGGCCATGGCAGCACCGCGCATCTGCCGCGCCGAAGACTCCCCCAATACCCAACGGATGGCATCGATGATATTGGATTTGCCGCAGCCATTGGGCCCAACGATCACCAAGGGATTGCGTTGCAGCTCAATACGGGTGGCGTTGCGAAAGGATTTGAACCCGTGCAAGTGGATGGCGGTGAGACGCATGGGCGTCGATTTTGCTATGCTAATGGCCGAATTCGCTATCTTGAGGAGATCTCGATGCCCAGTCAACCAAGCCGCGCGCTGCAAAGTTTTCCCAACCCCTGTCCGGAGCGGGACTACCTGGTGCATATGGATCTACCGGAATTTACCTGCCTTTGCCCTCTCACCGGTCAGCCCGACTTTGCCCACTTTCTGCTCGATTTCGTCCCCGACCAACGCAACGTCGAGCTCAAATCGCTCAAACTCTACCTGTGGAGCTTTCGCGACGAAGGCGCTTTTCACGAGGCCCTCACCAATCGCATCGCCAGTGAACTGATCGAACTCCTCGCGCCGCGCTATCTACGTCTGCTCGGACGTTGGTATGTGCGTGGCGGCATCAGTACCGACGTCTTGATCGAACATCGGCAGCAAGGTTGGGACAATCCCTCCCTGCTCATGCAGTTGGGGCCGGCGCCGTGGACGCGGCATCAGCCGGGGCTCTGATCCGACCATAACGCGCCTGAGCTGCACCACTGCGCCAAGCCCAAAGCTGATCGCCTAGCGAAAAATGCCACCACTCCCCCGGGTGCTGTACAAAGCCCTGGGCGGCAAGCACCCTGCGCAAAAGCATGCGATTGCCATGATACTGGGCCTCTGCACTCCCCGCTGGCGCTTGCGCGAAGTATTCCGGCGCAGCACGGTCGCTAAAGTCGTCGACCGGACCGCCCATGGGTACGGGATTGCCGTGCTCATCCCATAGGGTGCAATCAAGAGCCGCGCCGGTACTGTGCGGCGGCGGACGTGCGGGATCCGGATTGGCCACCCCCCAAAAGCGGTAGACCCGCGGCGCCAGCCGACGATAGAGCTCCGGCTCTTGCCCCTGTACTGCGGCAGGCGAGGCGCAGGACGCAAGACGTTCTACCAAACCATCCCGTTCGGCCTCGGCCAGAAACTGTCGCCAAACCATGTACGCCTGCACTTCGAGGGGGCGCCAGGCATCAAAGATGGCAATGCGCCAGCCCGGTCGTTGCTCCTGCAACCGTGACTGGGCATGCTCGAGAGCGCTCAGTACCCCACTGCGCAGAAACCAAGGCGAATGCTCCCCATATGGGGCGCCGGCTGCCAGGTAGGGGTGCGGCTGCAGACGCGGAAAGAGTGTCGGGATGGGCAGCAGGGGCTCACCGCAATCGACGATCGGGATCTGGCCGTAGAGGGGGTGAATGCCCTCGCTAGCGTCGGGGCAACCGGGTTCAGTCACGAAAGCGCTCAGGTCGATAGGGGCGCGGATCGACGAAAGGCTGCGAATCCTTTTCGAGCATTTGCGCGACCAGGCGACCGGTGCTCGGACCCATGGTCAAGCCTTGGTGGCAATGTCCGAAGGCCAGAAAAATGCCCGGCTGCGAGGGTAAGGGGCCGATAATCGGCAACATATCGCCAGTACAGGGACGATGACCCAGCCAAGGCTGCGGATCGAGGGCCTTGCCAAGACCAGGGTAGAGCTTGCGCGCGGCGGCCTCGGCCAATTGCAGCGGCCGGGGCGATGGCGCATCGTCACGCTGGGCAAATTCGGCACCGGTCGTCAGGCGCAAGCCCCGGCGCATGGGGGCGAGGACGTAACCCGCTTCGCTATCCAGCACTGGCAGCGGCAGTTCGTGCTGCTGCCCATAATGCTGATGATAACCGCGCTTCACGAAAACCGGGGGTCGATAGCCCAAGGGCTTGACCCAGTCGATGGTCCAGGCGCCCAGGGCCAGCACCACCCAGGGCGCCTCACTGCGCAGATTATCGCCTTCCACCTGCCAGCCCTCGCCGTGTTTGCGTAACGCCTGGATGCCTTGCAGGACGAATTCTCCACCCTGCTGCTGAAAGCTGCGAAGATAGGCCTGGGAAAGAGCTACCGGCTCGATCAGGGCCAAAGGTTGTGTCCAGTGGATGGCACCCGCCAGGCCCGCACGCAGCATCGGCAGCTGGGCGCGGAGATGGCTGGCATCCCAAGCATCGTATTCGACGTCGAAGTGCAAGCGCTTGTAGACGGCCGCTTCGACTTCCGCCTGCCAATGCTCGGCCTCCTGAAACACCTGCACCCAGCCGCCGGGGCGGTAGAGATCGCTCGCATCGGTGAGTGCCGCCAGCGCCATGTGGTCCTCGATACAGTGACGAATCAGCGCTCCATAGTCTTTGGCCGTACGCCGTAGTCGATCGGGCTGGGAAGCGCGCCAATAGCGCAAAAAGGCTGGCGCCAGAGGAGGAAGAGCACGAAAACGATATTGGGCGCGGCTGCTGCGATTGCCCGCATAACGCCAAAGCTCGTGCAAGTCGCGCGGGAAGGGCTGCGGAAACACCGCCTCGCGCTGAATCAAACCGGCATTGCCGTAGGAGGTGCCCTCCCCCGCCGCCTGTCGATCCCAGAGCTGCACCTGCCAGCCGCGGCGCATCTGCAAATGCAGGGCGATCGACAAGCCCACCACCCCTGCCCCAACTACGATCACCGATTTCGTCATCGCCGCTGCCAGAAACAATCCCAAGCGGTAAAAGCTTAGCATAACCCGAATGTTGCACGCAGCATATAGCGACAGACTAGGATGCGCCGACGACCAGAACGTAACGAATTCCCATCAAAATCTTACCTTAGCATCGACAAATACGCTGCGAGGTGATCCGGGATTGGCAAGAATCGCGCCCGCGCTATTTCCACCAAAATATCCTCCAGAAGTAACGTACTCGGTTGCATTATATTTACGATTGAGGATATTATTCAAGTAGAGTGAGAGCGTAATCATCTTGACACTCGGAATTATCCTTCGAATACCTATATTATCGACCGTGAGAGAAAAATTCAAAAGATTGTACCCGGGAATTTTTTGTCTAGTAGGAGCTCCAACGTTATTATCAAACAGATAGCTATGACCATAATACTGGTCCCAAAGATTTAGGACAAAATTGTTTCCATGAAAATACCTTTGGTACCTTACACCGCTGACCAAAGTCAAATATGGAGAATCAGTTACCGGATATCCGTTATATGACTGATTGTTTGTCGTTGAGTAGTAGTCGTTATAGTAGCCATGCAGATAACTGGCATTAACAAAACTAGACCAGCTCTGATTTATGTTAGCATGCAATGATAAGTTTATACCAGTCAGAGTAGCTTTTCCATAACCAAAGGTTGTAACAGTAGGATTATTTGACAACGTTACCGGTATGGTCTCATTAGATAAGACATCATTGTAAAAGTTCACAGAAGCAAATATCTTTCGCAAACCAAACAGCTGATCGCGAGAGATCCGAAAACCAAACTCATAATCAGTACTTTTTATAGGTTTTGGCCGGCTCAAAAATGAAGTGCAACACCTTTGGTCCAAGGAGACTGGAGGTGAACAATGGGCAACCAGTATCAGCACTTGAGCATGGATGAGAGAAAC
>NZ_JAVRKK010000013.1:0-39866 GCF_031962545.1 Candidatus Igneacidithiobacillus taiwanensis | reverse complement strand
GCCGAACGGCCACACCATCGACTCGGACAGAAACCACCGCTATCCTTCCTCCTCCAACATCTACCACAGTGCCAAAGGTGGTGGACGCATACATTGCCTTGCCAAGGCTTACCGGCGACCAGTACCATTCAGGCTTCACGGATGCGCGTTGATCGCTGGAGAGCGGTGATGTTTCACGGAAGTATGGTGGCACTGGTGACGCCAATGGATTCCACCGGCGCGGTAGATGATCGGGCTTTGCGCGAGCTGGTGGAGTGGCATATTGCCGAGGGTACCGATGCCATCGTTGCCGTTGGTACCACCGGTGAGTCGGCAACCCTCTCGGTCAAAGAGCATGTTGCGGTGATTCGCAGTGTGGTCCAGCAGGCGCATGGCAGGATTCCCGTCATTGCCGGCACCGGCGCCAATTCTACCGCCGAGGCCATCGATCTTACCCGAGCCGCGATGGAGGCCCAGGCGGACGCAGCCCTGCTGGTCTCACCCTACTACAACAAGCCTACCCAGGAAGGGCTCTTTCAACATTACAGCGCCATTGCCGATGCCTGCCACTTTCCGATGATTCTCTATAATGTGCCCGGTCGTACCTCGGGTGACATCCTTCCGGAGACTGCTGCGCGCTTGGCGCAGCGTCCTTGCGTGGTAGGCATCAAGGAAGCGAGTGGTAAGATCGATCGCGTTGCCGAGATTCTGCATCTCAGTGAGATGCACGCGGCCAGCATCGAGGTCTATAGTGGCGACGACAGTGCGGCCCTGGCTGCGGTGGCTCTGGGTGCGCGCGGAGTCATTTCGGTTACCGCCAATATCGTCCCCCGCGCCATGGCCGAGATGATGGACGCGGCCCTTGCCGGTGACTTTGCCCTGGCGCGGCGCATCAACGCCGCCTTGGTGCCCCTGCATCGCGATCTTTTTGTCGAATCCAACCCGATTCCGGTCAAGTGGTTACTGTCGGACATGCAACGCATGGGCCCACAGATTCGTTTACCGCTGACACCACTGCAAGAAACCTATCACGCGCGGCTGCGCGCCGCCCTGCAGCATGCCGACCGCGCCCCCCTTTCTAGTGCCTCATGAGTACGCCTGCCACCATGCGCAAACGCCTAATTACTCGTAGTGTCGCCGTTGCCACCGCCCTGAGTCTCGGGCTCAGCGGATGCTCCTGGATTCCCTTCTTCAAGACCAGCAATGGTCCGGCGTGCACCGACGCCAAGCTACTCAAGCCCTTGGCGGTGCCGCCGGATCTCTTGGCATCGGCGCCACAGCCCGGGGTCACGGTCCCTGGTGGCGGTCTCAGCGATAGCGAAGCGGTGCAGCAAGCGGGGGTAGACACCAGCAATGGTTATGCGGTCTTCCAGCCGCGGTTGGCGCCCGGAGAAAAGCCCGTTGCTGAGTCTTCGGTGCCCGGGGTACAGGCAAGTCTGATTGGGCAGGGTAAGGATCTTGCGCTGCAGACCTCGGCCAAGCCGGAACAGATTTGGACCGCAGTACGCGCCGCTTTGGCAGAGCAGAAGATTGCCGTAGCGAAATTCTCGCCAGAGAAGAACGAACTGGTTACCGACTGGCAATATACCCGTGGCGGACTGACCTCTTTCTTTGGCAATAGCATCGGCTCCAACCGGCGCATGAAATATACCTTCCGGCTCCAGCCCGGCAGCGATGGTGGGCAGGTTCTGCATCTCCAGCAAGAGCGGATGTGGATCAGCCCAGCCTCCGAGTCGGTGAGCTGGAGTCCGCACGAGCCGGATCTCGATGCCAATCGGCACCTGCTGCAGGCAGTGCAAAAGCAGCTGGCACAAACGGTGGTCATGGCCGAAATGCCGGTCATCAAGGTTACCCGCTACCGCGATGACCTCGGCCCATATCTCGTCCTCGATCAGCCGCCCGTCAAGGCACAGCCGGCGGTACAGATGGCCATCAACAGCCTCGGTTACCCGGTGCACAACGAGGCTCTAGGGGTCTGGTCGGTGCAGGTCCGTGGCGGTAAAGAAAAACAGAGTTCCGGCATCCTTGGCGGTATGTTCACCAATGCCTGGCATAGCATCGAGGGAATCTGGGGCGGCGGCAAACCTGCCAAGCCCTTGGTGGTGCGAGTGCGCCTGCTGGCCATGAAAGATGGCGACGGCAGCGTGCTGGAGACCTCATCCGGCAACAGTGGCGACGAGGAAAGCAAGGCGGCCGTCGAGGTGCTCGACAAACTGCAGAATGCGCTCGAGCCGAATAAAGGGAATGCCTCATGATTGAGCGTTACACCCGCCCCGAGATGGGCGCACTCTGGACCCAAGAAGCAAAATATCGGGCGTGGTTACAGGTAGAGTTGGCGGCTTGTCGAGCTCTCGCGGCAAAGGGGGAAATCCCAGCTGCCGATCTCGCCGAAATCGAGGCAAAGGCCAATTTTGATGCAGCGCGTATCGATACGATCGAAAAAGAGGTCAAGCACGACGTAATCGCCTTCCTTACCTCCGTTGCCGAATTTGTCGGCCCTTCCAGCCGCTACATCCACAAGGGCCTCACTTCTTCAGACGTGGTCGATACTGGCTTTGCCCTGCAGTTACGGGACGCCGGTCAGCTCCTGCGCAGCGGCCTGCAGCGCCTCGATCGTGCTTTGGTGCAACTCGCCTGGAAGTACAAAGATACGATCATGATTGGCCGCTCCCACGGTATTCATGCCGAACCCGTCACCTTCGGTCTCAAGGTGGCGGTTTGGCGTGCCGAGGCGCAACGCAACCTGCAGCGTTTGGAGCGGGCCATCGCTACGGTCTCGGTGGGGATGCTCTCCGGGGCAGTCGGCACCTTTGCCAATGTGGCACCGGCAATCGAGGAGGCGGTTTGTAAGGAGCTTGGTCTGCAGCCGGAACTCGCCAGCACCCAGGTCATCTCCCGCGACCGCCACGCCGAGTTTTTCAATATGCTCGCCCTCATTGGCGGCTCCATCGAAAAAATCGCCATCGAGATCCGCCATCTGCAACGGACCGAAGTCCTCGAAGCCGAGGAGCCCTTCAGCGTTGGGCAGAAGGGTAGTTCCGCCATGCCTCACAAGCGCAACCCCATCCTCTCCGAGAACCTCACCGGCCTGGCGCGCCTGCTGCGCGGCTATGCCGGCATGGCGTTGGAGGATATTGCCCTGTGGCATGAGCGCGATATTTCGCACTCCAGTGTCGAACGCGTCATTGGCCCGGATGCCTGCATCGTTCTCGATTTCATGCTGCACCGCGCTAGCGGTCTGCTGGAAGGTTTGGTCGTTTACCCCGAGCGCATGCGCGAAAACCTCGAGCGTATGCACGGTCTGATCTTTTCCCAGCGAGTGCTCCTGGCCCTCACCGAAAAAGGGATGTTGCGGGAGGATGCCTACCGGCTGGTGCAGCGCAATGCCATGCGGGTTTGGCAGGAAGGCGCGGATTTTCAGGCGCTGCTGGCTGCCGATCCCGATCTGCAGCCGTACCTGAATGCCGCCGAGCTGTCGGCGCTCTTTGATTTGGGCTACCACACCCAGCAGATAGACGCCATCTTCGCTCGCGTCTTCCCGGAAGGACGGCCGGCATGAGCGCGCGCGAGAAGCTCTACGAGGGAAAAGCCAAGATCGTCTACGCTGGCGACCAGCCTGATGAGTTGATCCTCCACTTCAAGGACGACACCTCTGCCTTTGATGGCGAGAAACTGGCGCAACTGGCGCGCAAGGGCGAAGTCAACAATGCCTTCAACGCCTTTATCATGGAGTATCTGCAAGGGGCTGGTGTGCCCACCCATTTTTTGCGCCGCAGCGGTCCGCAAGAGGCGGTGGTGCAGCGCCTGGAGATGATTCCGGTGGAGTGCGTGGTGCGCAACCGTGCCGCCGGGTCCCTTTCCCGCCGTCTGGGTATTGAGGAGGGCAGGGTACTCGAGCCGCCGGTTCTGGAGTTCTTTTACAAAAGCGACGCCCTGCACGATCCCTTGATCAACCGCTCGCACATCCGCAGCTTTGGCTGGGCAAGCGCCGCGGAGGTCGAGGCGATGACCCACTGGAGCGAGCGCGTCAATGGCTTGCTGGGGGATCTCTTTGCGCGCGCCGGCTTGATCCTGGTCGATTTCAAGCTCGAATTTGGCCGCTTTCATGGTGAGCTACGTCTGGGAGATGAATTCAGCCCCGATGGCTGCCGTCTTTGGGACGCCCAGAGCCTGGAAAAGATGGACAAGGACCGTTTTCGCCGCGATTTGGGTGGCGTGGTGGAGGCCTACATCGAGGTGGCGCGTCGCATTGGCGTGCCGCTCCCATAGCCGGTTTGTCTAGGAGTTTGCCGTGACCTTCGCCATGCATCGCGGGGCTCAGGCCCTTTCTGTTTTTCGCGCGCAACGCTTGATGCAACGCATCCGCGCCGCCGGCATTGCCATCGACGATTTATCTGCGCGCTTCGTCCATCTTCTGGATTGGTCAGGCGCACCAACGGAGCAAGAACAACGGCTGGCCGAGAGGCTGCTCGACTACGGCGAGGCATGGAAGCAGGATTGCGGAGGTATGGAGATTGCGGTGGTGCCGCGGCTTGGCACTATCTCGCCCTGGTCGAGCAAAGCCACAGAAATTGCCCAGGTTTGCGGTCTGTCGTCCTTGCGCAGGGTAGAGCGCGGCATCGCCTTTTACATCCAGCATAGTACAGCGCTGTTATCGCAACAGCGAGCCGTCCTCCTCAGTCTTCTGCACGACCCCCTTACCGAATCGGTGCTCGAAGACTGGGCCGCTGCCGATGCGGTATTTGCGCACCCCGAGCCGCGTCGGCTTCGGCGCATTCCCTTCCTGCGTGAGGGTATGCCAGCGCTTTTGGCCGTCAACGAAGAGCTTGGCCTGGCGTTGTCGAGCAGTGAACTGGAATATCTCGAGCAGTTGTTTCGGACCTTGCAGCGCGACCCCAGCGATGCCGAATTGATGATGTTTGCGCAGGCCAATTCCGAGCATTGCCGGCATAAAGTCTTCAATGCCGATTTTCGGCTCGACGGTATTCCGCAGCAGACGACCCTGTTCGGCATGATTCGCTCCACCCACGCCGCCCATCCCGAGGGCACGCTTTCCGCCTACCACGATAATGCGGCGGTCATTGCCGCTCATGCGCCCAGCCAGTATTTTGCTGTTGCGCCCACGGGTAGCTATCAAATTCACGAAGAAAATCTCGCCATTCTCATCAAAGTCGAGACCCATAACCATCCTACCGCCATTTCGCCTTTTCCGGGTGCGGCAACCGGGAGCGGCGGCGAGATTCGCGACGAAGCCGCCACCGGCCGGGGCGGCAAGGCAAAGATGGGCCTCTGCGGTTTCTCGGTCTCGCAATTGCGTATTCCCGGGTATGAACAGGCCTGGGAGAAGGATTTCTACGGGCGTTCTCCGCGAATCCGCTCAGCGTTGGAAATCATGCTCGAGGGGCCCATCGGTGCTGCTGCCTTCAATAATGAGTTTGGCCGTGCCAGTGTGGCTGGCTATTTTCGCGTCTTTGAGGGCGAGGCCGGCGGCCGCCACTGGGGCTATCACAAACCAATCATGCTGGCCGGCGGGGTAGGGCAGATTCGCCCGGAGCTGATCCACAAACGTCCTTTGCCCGTTGGCGCCAAGGTGCTGGTTTTGGGCGGGCCGGCAATGCTCATTGGCCTCGGCGGCGGTGCAGCTTCGAGTGTAGCCAGCGGTTCAGGCGAGGAAGGCCTCGATTTTGCCTCGGTGCAGCGGGGCAACCCCGAAATGCAGCGGCGAGCCCAGGAAGTGATCGAGCGCTGCAACGCCATGGGCGCGGATTCTCCCATCCTTGCGATCCATGACGTGGGAGCCGGCGGCCTCGCCAATGCGGTACCGGAACTGCTCCACGATGGCGGCCGCGGCGGTAGCCTGCAACTACGCGCCATTCCCAACGAAGATCCGGCCATGTCGCCCATGGAAATCTGGTGCAACGAGGCGCAAGAGCGCTATGTGCTTGCCGTATTGCCAGAGCGGCTCGACGAATTTCTTGCGCTCTGTGCGCGCGAACGTTGTCCGGTGGCGGTTTTGGGTGAAGCAGAAGAGGGGCAGCGCCTCCATTTGCAGGATACCCTGCTCGGCGATGACCCCGTCGATCTCTCCCTCGATGCCCTTTTGGGTTGCCTGCCGCGCATGCAACGCGATGCCCAGTCCTTGCCAGTGCCCACGGCTGCCCTCGTCACCGCAGGAGTGGACCTTCGCGAAGCGGCCTATGCGGTGTTACGCCATCCGACGGTAGCGAGCAAGGAGTTTCTGATTACCATTGGCGATCGCAGCGTTGGCGGGCTTATCGCTCGCGATCAGATGGTCGGCCCTTGGCAGGTGCCGGTGGCCGACTGCGCGGTGGCTGCGGGTGACTTCTGGCATTTGCATGGCGAGGCCATGGCCATGGGCGAACGCGGGCCGGTCGCGGTCCTCGATGCCCCGGCAAGCGGCCGCTTGGCCTTGGCCGAAGCCCTCACCAATCTCTTTGCTGCCGATGTCCAAGCCCTCGGCCACATCAAGCTTTCGGCCAACTGGATGGCGGCAGTAAACGTTCCTGGTGAAGATGCGCGTCTCTACCAAACCGTGCGCACCATTGCCGAAGAGCTCTGTCCCGCCCTCGAGCTCAGTATCCCGGTGGGCAAGGACTCCCTCTCCATGCAGAGCGTTTGGTCCGACAACGGCGTGCAGAAATCGGTAACCAGCCCCCTCAGTGTGGTAATTACCGCCGTAGCACCGGTGGCCGATGTTACCCAGACCTGGACTCCGCAGCTGCAGGCCGTCGACGATAGTCAGGTCTGGTTGCTGGATTTGGGACGTGGCCGCCTCGGCGCTTCCATCTTTGCCGAGGTCTTGGGGCAGATTGGTGCGGAGCCTGCTGACCTCGATGATCCCAAGCTTTTGCGCGCCACCTTCGACTGGCTGCGCCGCTTGCGTGAGCAAGGTATCGTCTTGGCCTACCACGATCGCTCCGATGGCGGCCTGTGGGCCAGTCTCTGCGAGATGTCCTTTGCGGGCCGCCGTGGTCTTCGCATCAGCATCCCCGAGCATGCGGATTCCTTCGCCTTTCTTTTTGCGGAGGAACCCGGGGTTTTGCTGCAGGTTCGTGCCAGCCACGCTGCCTTGTTGCGGGAATTGGCCGCTTCGTTTGGCCTGCAAGATCACTTACATTGTCTAGGCGAGGTGCAGGTGGACTGGCGCCTGCGTGTCGAGCAGGGAGATGTCTGCCTGCTCGATGAGGCGGCGAGCGAACTCTTGCGTGCCTGGGCCGAAACTAGTTATCGCATGCAAGCCTTGCGAGACGATCCCGCCGCAGCGGAAGAGGCCTACGCCCAGGTAGCGGCGAGTTCTCCGAGCCTTTATAGCAACTGGCAGGAGGGGTCGCGCGCCGCCTTTCCTAGTCCTGCTCTGGGGCAGGCTCGGCCACGGGTGGCCATTTTGCGCGAGGAAGGCGTCAACGGCCAGATCGAAATGGCCGCTGCCTTTGTGCGCTGTGGTTTCGATGCCGTCGACGTACACATGAGCGATCTCCTTTGTGGGCGCGATGACATTCGCAATTATCCCGTATTTGCTGCCTGTGGCGGCTTTTCCTACGGTGATGTGCTCGGGGCCGGGGCCGGCTGGGCAAAGTCGATTCTGTACCACCCACAATTGCGGGATCAATTTGCCGACTATTTTGCCGACTCCAACCGCCTCGCCCTTGGTGTGTGCAATGGTTGCCAGATGCTGGCAGAACTACGCGAGCTGATTCCTGGCGCGGCAGGATGGCCGCGTTTCCGCCGCAATCGCTCGGAGCAATTCGAGGCACGTTTGGCTATGGTCGAAGTGCTGCCCTCACCCTCTTTGCTCTTTGCCGGGCTGGAGGGGCTGCGTGCCCCAATCGTCATTGCTCACGGCGAGGGCAGGGCAGAGTTTTCCGGGCAGGCGGCGAACGAAACCCCGGTGGTGCTCCGCTACATCGACGCCGCAGGTGAGGTGGCACAACGCTATCCCGCCAACCCCAACGGCTCACCGGCAGGCATTACCGGGCTCTGCTCGGAGGATGGTCGCATCAGTATCCTGATGCCGCATCCAGAGCGAGTGGTGCGTAGCGCGCAAATGAGCTGGCATCCTGCCGACTGGGGCGCGGACAGCCCTTGGTTGGAGATCTTCCGCAACGCCTATCGCGGCGTATCCTAACGGATTCGCCGCGCAAAACGCTTTAGAACAGATTCTTGATCGTATCGATCAGTTTTTCACCCGTGCCGCTTTCCGTGCTTGCCGTTGACGAAGTCACACTCGCCACCGGTGGGTAGCCAGTCAGGTAATCACTCACTCCGGGCGGAGCGCTGGCGCTCTCTGCAGGGCCCGTTACCGATGCCGGGCGCGGGAAAGGTAGGCTCGGTGTCTTGGCCAAGGCGGTCTTCATGTAGTGGATCCAAATGGGCAATGCCTCCCGCGCGCCTGCGGCCCAGCGCCCCATGCTGCGGTTATCGTCGTAGCCGACCCAGACACTGGTGGTGATTCGAGGACTAAAGCCATTGAACCAAGCGTTGTTTTCATTGTTGGTGGTGCCGGTTTTACCGGCGATGTCGCTTCTCCCTAGGCTTTGTGCCGCAATACCGGTACCAATCTTGATCACCTGCTGCATCATCTCGGTCATGAGATAGGCCACCCCTGGGGGCACGCTCGTACTCGTTGGTGGCGGTTCATAGCCCAGCGGACAGTCGAGTAGGGAGACCTGAGTGCCGTTGCTTTCCACGATCTTGCGAATCAGATAGGGCTTGACCAAAAAGCCGCCATTGGAGAAGACCGCATAGCCGCGCGCCATTTGTAGTGGGGAGAAATCCCCGGAACCCAAGACCATAGAAGGTACTTGCGGGATTTGCTTGGCTGGGAAGCCGAAGCGTTGCACGTACTGGCTAGCATAAGGAATCCCGATATCCATGAGGATTCGTACGCTGGGCACGTTGTGGGAATAGGCAAGATTCGCCCAGACTGGGATGGGGGTATTGGAAAACTGATTGCTATAGTTGGTGGGCGTATAGACTTGACCCGAGGGTAAGGTGATGGATAACGGTGTGTCCGGAATCAAGGTTTGTGGCGTCATATACGTGCTGCTACCCGAAGCAAGCAGGGCTGGTGCGTCCATGGCAGCCGCGTAAACGAAGGGCTTGAAGCCCGATCCCGGCTGCCGATAGGCAAATACCGCGCGGTTGAAGTGACTGAGCTCGTAACTGAAGCCGCCGCTGATGGCGAGAATTGCGCCGGTGTGGCTGTCGAGGCTGACGATTGCCCCCTGCACCTTGGGAATTTGGGTCAGCTGCCATCCGCCAGCACCCGAAGACCAGACGTTTGCTCCCCATTCCTGACCCTTACCGACGGTTACCGCACTCACGTAGGGGCGCAACCAGACTAGGTCACCGGGGTGCAGCACGGCATCGACGCTGCGCGGCTTCGGTCCACCCACTCGAGCGCGGGCCCAAGAAACGTCTTTCAGGGTAAGGGTTACGGTTCGTTTACCTTCGAGAGAGAGTTCGGCGCTTTTGGCGGAGCTCGAAATCACGACCGCCCAGCGCAGATTGGCGGGATCGTGGGGAGGTAGCTCGCTGGGTCGTTTACCAGCCAAAGCTGCCTGTAGAGCGCTACCGTGCAAGCGAGCGATGGGACCGCGATAGCTTTTGGGGTCGAGGCTGGTCAGGCCCATATCATAGTTTTCGAGCCCGACCTCGAGGGCCTCATTGGCCGCGCGCTGGTCCTCGGGGTCGATACTGGTATACACCTTGAGACCAGAGCGATAGGTAAAATCGGTGCCGAATTGTTGGCTCAGCCAGTTGGCAATCCAGTCTGTGGCATAGGGGGCAACGTTACTTGCCGCCTCGTGGTAGCGCGACAAGACTTGTTTGGTCTTGGCCGCGGCCATTTCGCTCTCGGTGATGTAGCCGCGCTCATACATCCGGCGCAGCACGTAGTCGCGGCGCTTGATGGCCAATTGCGGGTTGACCACTGGATTGAGATACGACGGTGCCGGGGGAAGGCCGGCGATGGTTGCCATCTCGCCCAGACTGAGCTGGTCGACGCGCTTGCCAAAGTAGGTTTCCGCTGCTGCTTCGACGCCATAGGCGCCCTGGCCGAGGTAGATCTTGTTGAGATAGAGCTCGAGAATCTGCGCGCGGCTGAAATGATCGGCCAGCTTATAGGCAAGAAGGATCTCGGCGACCTTACGGGTAATGGTTTTCTGCGGCGTCAGGTAAAAATTGCGCGCCACCTGCTCCGGAATGGTACTTGCCCCCTGCACCGGCGCCATGTGGATGAGGTCGACCACGAATGCGCGCAGAATGCCGGGTAGGCTTACCGGATAATAGAGCGGATTATGGCTATAGAAATGCGAGTTTTCGGCAGCAATGAAGGCTTCCTGTAGCTTGAGGGGAATCTGCTGGAGGGGCAGCGCATACCGCATTTGTGGTCCCACTACCTGCAAGAGGCTGCCGTTGGCGGCATAGATACGCAACGGCTCGTCTGGATGCCATTCTTTCAGCTCGTGCACCGGGGGCAATGTGGCCCAGATCCGATAGGTAAAAATGGCGGCGCCAATGAACAGATTAGCGATGAGGAGCGCAATGATGATGAGGATCCAACGTCCATAATGCCTGCGGGGTGCCGTTTTCTGCGCTCCCGAGCTTGTCTTTCCTTTGCCCATGTACCTTCCCTAAAGCGACCTATAATCAAGCCCCGTCGATTGCGACAGGGCCCTTTGCCGCCTATGATACCACGATGATTTTTTCGAGTCGCTTCGCCCCCAGCCCCACCGGCTACCTGCACCTGGGCAATGCCCGTACTGCACTCTTTGCCTTCCTTGCGGCACGACAGAGTGGTGGGCGCTTTGTGCTACGGTTGGAGGATACCGACCAGGCGCGTTCCCCCGAGGAGCTGGCCGCAGCCCTGCTCGACGACCTGCGCTGGTTGGGGCTCGACTGGGATGAAGGCCCTGAGCGCGGTGGTCCGTACGGCCCCTATGCCCAAATGGAGCGCCTACCCATTTATGCCGAGTACTATCAGCGCTTGCTCGATAGTGGGGCTGCCTACCCGTGTTTTTGCAGTAGCGAAGAATTGCAAGCAGAGCGCGAGGCGCAGCGGCAGGCGGGCAAGGCACCGCGCTATTCCGGACGCTGCCGTGCCTTGCCAGCGCAACAGGCGCAAGAGCGTTTGGCTGCTGGAGAGGCCGCCAGCTTACGCTTTGCAGTAGCGCAGCAGGGTGTTTTGCGTGTGGATGATCTGGTTTGGGGTGAGCGCAGTTATGCCTTGGCGGATTTGGGGGATTTCATCATCCGGCGCAGCGATGGCTCACCTGCGTTCTTCTTTGCCAATGCCCTCGACGATGCGCTGATGGCAATCAATTTGGTCATTCGCGGGGAAGATCACTTGACGAACACGCCGCGGCAGATCCTGATTCTGCAGGCTCTTGGCTTGCCGGTGCCGAAATATGCACATCTTCCGTTGCTGCAGGGGAGTGACGGACAGCCCCTGTCCAAGCGCAATGGCGCAGCGAGTCTGCGCGATCTGCGCGCGCAAGGTTTTTTGCCAGCTGCCCTGCGCAATTACCTCGGGCAGTTGGGGCATCACTATCCCGACTCGCAGTGGCGTGATGACGAGCGGTTGGTCGCTGAGTTTTCCCTGTCGCAGATTGGCCGTGCTCCGGCGCATTACGACCCGACGCAACTCTTGTTTTGGCAAGAACAAGCGGTGCAGCACAGCGACATCGCCACTCTCGTTGCCTGGTTGCGCGACCTGCTGGCGGAATGGGTGCCCGCAGAAGCGTTGAGCAATTTCGTAGCCGCGGTGCGCAACAACATTCGCTTACCCGCCGATGCCGTAGACTGGGCCAAACGCTGTTTTGCACCTTTGCCTCTACCGGACGATGTACGCGCAGAATTATCGGCGATTCCTGCCACCTTTTGGGAGGCGGCGCGCAGTAGCTACGAGGAGGAACCCCAGGATTTCCGTGCTTGGAGCAAGCGTCTGGGCGAACGCAGCGGGCTGAAGGGGCGGGCATTGTTTCATCCCTTGCGCTTGGCGCTCACCGGGCAGGCCCAGGGGCCGGAACTCGCGCAACTCCTGCCTCTGATTCCGCGTGCAGAAGTTCTCCGCCGTCTGACGCCGATCTCCTCCTGAGGAAACTATGTCCAGCCAGCTACCGCCGTTGTACCTACACGATAGTATGCAGGGTCGTAAGGTCCCCTTCGTTCCGCAGCATGCGGGGCAAGTAGGAATTTATGTTTGCGGCATGACGGTCTACGACTACTGCCACCTCGGTCACGCCCGCGCCATGGTCACCTTCGATACCTGGGTGCGCATTCTGCGTCATTGGAAGTTGCAGGTGCGCTATGTGCGCAACATCACCGATATCGACGACAAAATCATCCAACGTGCGGCGCAGAACAGCGAGGATATCACGGCTCTTACCGAGCGCTTCATTGCTGCCATGCATGCGGATGAGCAGGCCTTGGGTTGCCAACCTCCTGATCTGGAGCCACGCGCCACAGGGCATATTGCAGGCATGCAGCACCTCATCGAGCAGCTCATTGCAAAAGACCATGCCTACGTGGCCAACAATGGTGATGTGTATTATGCCGTGCGCAGCTTTCCCGAGTACGGCAAGCTTTCCGGGCGCAGCCTCGACGAGCTACAGGTGGGAGCGCGCATCGAGGCCGGCGAGGAGAAGCGCGATCCCCTCGACTTCGCCCTGTGGAAAGCGGCAAAGCCGGGAGAGCCAGCTTGGCCATCGCCCTGGGGACCAGGACGTCCGGGTTGGCATATCGAGTGCTCGGCCATGTCCACCGAAGCCTTGGGCTGCAATTTTGATATTCATGGGGGCGGTCTCGATCTGCAGTTTCCCCATCATGAAAATGAAATTGCCCAGGCACAAGGAGTGGGCTGTGCCTACGCTCGCTATTGGTTGCACAATGGTCATATTCGCGTTGGCAGTGAAAAAATGGCCAAATCTCTCGGTAACTTCGTAACCGTGCGCGATTTGCTACCGATTTTTGGCGGCGAGGCTTTGCGTTTTTTCATTCTCAGTAGCCACTACCGCAGCCCCTTGCAGTACACCGACGACGCCCTCAGCGCGGCGCAGAGTGCCCTGTCGCGCCTCTACACCGCGCTGCGCGGCGTGCCCAAGCACGAACTCGTCGACGGCTTGGGTAGCGATTGGGAAACACGTTTTCTACAAGCGCTGGCAGACGATGCGAATACCCCAGAGGCGATTGCGGCACTCTTCGATTTGGCGCGAGAAATCAATCGCCTGCGAGAACAAGGCAGTGAACTGGCGCCCCCCCTGGCGGCCTTGCTTTGCAAGCTTGGCGGCATCCTCGGGCTCTTGCAACAAGATCCGGAGCAATTTTTCCAGGGCGATAACAGCGATGTGGCTTGGATTGAAGAGCGTCTGGCGGCGCGCCAAGCAGCGCGCGCTGCACGCGATTTTGCTCGCGCTGACGCCATTCGCGCCGAGCTCGACGCCGCTGGTATCGTTATCGAGGACGGTACCGGCGGCAGCAGCTGGCGGCGGCGCTGATGAAATTGCTCTTGGTTTGTTTGGGAAATATTTGTCGGTCTCCGATGGCGGAGGGTATTTTTCGACAACTTACGGCACAACGGGGGCTGGCGTGGGAAATCGACTCTGCCGGAACCGCAGATTATCACGTGGGCGAGCCTCCTGATCGTCGTGCCCAGCGCGCCAGCGCCGAACTTGGTATCGCCATTGGCGATCTGCGGGCACGGCAAGTCAACGAGGCAGATTTTTCCCATTTCGATTGGATCTTGGCCATGGATGGCGATAATCTGCACCGGCTTCGGGCACTCGCCGGGAGCGACTGCAAGGCTCGGCTGGGCCTCTTACGCGATCCCTTTCTCCAGCATCCCACAGCTCTCGAGGTTGCCGATCCCTACTGGGGAAACCTGGATGATTTTCTTGCCTGCGCAGAACAAATCCGCCAGGCCGCCGAGGCCTTTTTGCAACGCATCGATAAGAAGGAAAGCTAGTAAACAGGCGGCATCCCTGCCGCCCTCGTCTAGCCTCCCTCGAGCAAATCCCCCTGTCCTTTGGGCACAAAGTCCGCTGGTTCTTCGTTTGCCGACACAAGTTCCGGTACTGAGCTATCTGCAAGCCCAGACACATCGGCTACCCCAAGATCGGGCGCCGACGCTGCCATTTCGACAGATGTTTCAGACTCCACCGAGGATGGCGAGTCGAGCGCAGGCTCGACTATAGCCTCGGTTGATGCAGCTTGTGCGGGTGTTTCGGCGTTGCTCTTGGTAGCGGCAAGGGCACTGGCGGGAACCATCATACGATGCCAGTCATCGGCCGCGGGCACGGCACCGGGATAGCGCAACTCTTCATCGACCATGCCGCCCTCTACTGCTGGCGGGATCGTATCCGCCATTTCCTCGGGCTCGGCATCCTCGTCGCTGCCTCTTGCGTCGAGAGCGGTCGACGCTTCACCACTGTGCTGCCGGCGGGCACGGGCCCGCCGACCACCACGACGACGACGGCGCCCACCACGCTCCGCCTCGTTGTCTGTGCCCGACTCGGCATTGTTGGCGGTTGCTTCTGGTTCACCAAGCCCCGTTAGGGCAGCAAAGGTCTGGGCATCCATGGGCACGTAGCGAGACACCAAGGCGCGTACCAAGCGCGCCAAAATCCCTTCCTCTTGCTGCACCACTGGGGCAGCAGCCTTACCGCTTTTCACCACCCGTGGTGGCGGCAGCTGCTCTGGCGGCGGCGGGGCGGTAAGGGGGGTAATGGCTGCGGTGTTGTTACTCGCTGCCTTGCTTGGACGCTGCGGCACGGCCGTGGGTTTGGCTTCGGGCGGCCGCACCTCGCTCGCGCCCTCGCCCTTGATGCGCTGTATGTCGTAATGGGGGGTGAGGAGGGCGGGATTAGGGATGATGTTGATACGGACGCCACTGCGTGCCTCGAGCTCTAGTATTGCTTGGCGTTTTTCGTTGAGCAGATAGACCGCCACATCGATGGGCACTTGACATTCGACCTCGCTGCAGTGCCGCTTCAAGGCCTCTTCATGGAGGAGACGGAGCACATGCAAAGCGGTACCCTCGCAACCGCGAATCTGCCCCGTGCCGCTACAGCGCGGGCAGGGCTCATACGTAGCCTCGTCAAGGCTCGCGCCAAGGCGTTGGCGCGACATTTCGAGCAGACCAAAACGGGAAATCCGGCCCACCTGCACCCGTGCCCGATCGATTTTCAGGGCCTCGCGGATGCGGGTTTCGACCTCGCGCTGGTGCTTGGGCGATTCCATGTCGATGAAATCGACGACGATCAGCCCGCCAATGTCGCGGAGTCGGATTTGCCGCGCAATTTCTTCAGCAGCCTCGAGATTCGTCTGGAAGGCCGTTTCGGCAATATCCTGCCCTTTGGTGGACTTGCCCGAGTTGATATCGATGGCAACCAGTGCTTCGGTGTGATCGATGACGATGGCACCACCCGACTCGAGGCGAACCTCGCGACTGAAGGCTGATTCGATCTGCTGTTCGATTTGGTAGCGGCTGAAGAGGGGAATGTCATTTTCGTATTTCTTCAACCTCGGCAGCATGTGCGGCATCATAGCGCTCATGAACTGTTGCGCCGCCTCGAAGGCCGAGGGCTCGTCGATCAAGATTTCGCCGATATCCTCGGAAAAATGATCGCGCAGGGCACGAACGACGACGTTGCCCTCTTGGTAAATCAAGAAGGGAGCCGGTCGTTCCGCAGCGGCGGCAACTATGGCTTCCCAAATCTGCTTGAGATATTCGAGATCTCGCTGCAGTGCTTCAAAATCCTGCCCGATGCCGGCGGTGCGGGCAATCACGCCCATGTCTGGCGGGATATCCAGCATTTGTAGATGTTGACGAATCTGCGCGCGATCATCACCCTCGATACGCCGCGAGACCCCACCGGCGCGCGGATTGTTGGGCATGAGTACCAAGTAGCGCCCGGCCAGGCTCACAAAGGTGGTTAGCGCTGCGCCCTTGCTCGAGCGTTCTTCCTTGTCGACCTGGACGATGACTTCCTGCCCTTCGCGCACCAATTCTTGAATGCGCTTGCGCCCGGATTCCTGCTGCTGGAAATATTCGCGGGAGATTTCCTTTAGGGGCAAAAACCCGTGACGCTCGGCACCATAATCGACAAAGGCGGCTTCGAGACTGGGCTCGATGCGGGTGATTCGACCCTTGTATACGTTGCTTTTTTTCTGTTCGCGAAAGGCGTGTTCGAGGTGCAGGTCGAGAAGCTTTTGGCCATCCACAAGGGCCACCCGCAGCTCTTCGGCGTGGGTGGCGTTGATCAACATTCTTTTCATCACTCGTTTCTCCGGCGCTCAAACCCATAACGGGGAGCGCTACGTATTCTGTGAACTGGGCAGCATAACCGGTCGCAACCGGTGCAAATACCGTGGCATTCGGCCGGTGCACTTTCACTGCAGCGCGGCTTAGATCGCAATATATGACAGAAACGAATAGAATCGCAATGCGCAAGACGGGAGTGGGAGCATGGTAGAGACCGGGGTTCGTTACCTGGAGATCGGTGAGGCAGAAGCAGGTCAACGGCTCGACAATTTTCTGTTGCGGGTGATGAAAGGGGTGCCGCGCTCCCACATCTACAAAATTTTGCGCAGCGGCGAGGTGCGGGTGAACAAGGGGCGCGCCAAGGCGCAGTATCATCTTTTGCAGGGCGATCAGGTGCGCGTGCCGCCGCTGCGGGTAGCGGATACACCGCCCACGCCCAAGGTTCCTTCGCGCCTTGGCGACGATCTCAACACCCGCATTCTCTACGAAGACGATCGCGTTCTGGTACTCGACAAGCCCAGCGGCCTGGCGGTACATGGCGGGTCAGGGATTGCTTGGGGGGTCGTCGAAGCGTTGCGCGCGTTGCGCCCAGAGCTGCGCGAGTTGGAACTCGTGCACCGTCTCGATCGCGAAACCTCCGGCTGTTTGCTTTTGAGCAAGCGGCGTTCGGGCTTGCGGCAGTTGCATGCCAGTCTGCGCGAGGGAGAATTCCAGAAGGTTTATCTCGGACTCACCCAGGGATGCTGGACCGCCAACGAACAGCGGGTGGACTTGGCCCTGCGCAAGAATGTTCTGCGCTCCGGGGAGCGGATCGTGCGCGTCGATACCGAGGCGGGCAAGGAAGCGCGTACTCACTTTACTGTACAGCAGCGCTTTGCCGACAGCACCCTTGTCGAAGCGGTGCTCGATACCGGCCGCACCCATCAGATTCGCGTGCACTTGCAGGCTATTGGTCATTCCCTTCTCGGTGACGAGCGCTATGGCGACGAGCAAGCGAACCGGCTGGCTCGGGAGCGCGGCCTGCGCCGCCTTTTTTTGCACGCTAGCCGTCTGACCTTCCCACATCCGCGCGACCAGCGGGTAATTCGCGTAGAGGCCCCCCTGCCGCCGGAGCTGGAGGGCTATCTCCAAAATCTGGCATCGGCCTAAAGCAAGTCGCCAGCGCCCCATCGGCTTGCTTCGGAAGGATGCCCCGGTCTAGGATCGTCGTATGGATTCGACTACAACGCCACGGAGAGTACCGCGAGCTGGGCAAGGGCGCTGGGGGGCAATGGCTTTGGGGTTCCTCTCGCTATTGATCATTGCCGGCTTGCTCGCGCCATTTTCCGAGATGTTTTTGGCAATGAACTGGCAACGCCTGCATTTTGCACCGGGAGATGTACACGCTATTCGGGTCTCTTTATCGTATAGCGCCATTTCTTTGAGTATTTGTATCCTCCTCGGCACCCCGCTCGCTTGGTGGATGACCCGGCGTCAGTCGCGTTGGACGCCTGTACTCGATGGTCTCCTCCTCGTGCCTTTGCTCACCCCACCTCTGGCCCTCGGTATCCTCCTGGCCACTTTTTTTGGACCGTACGCCGCCGTGGGTACCCTGCTTTCGCGCTGGGGCTTGGTGTTGGTCAATACGGCACCCGCCTTTGTGGTCGCCCAGGTCTATGCCGCCATGCCCTATTACATACTCTCCGCCCGTGCTGCCTTTGGCGCCGTACCCAAGGAGCTCGAAGAAATCAGCCGCACCCTTGGCAAAACGCCCTGGCAAAGCTTTTGGCTGGTGACGATGCCTCTTGCCCGTCTGGGTCTGGCCGGTGCGGTTGCTCTTGCTTGGGTACGCGCCATGGGCGAATTTGGTGTCGTGCTCATCGTCGCCTACTTTCCTATGGGTATACCCGTGCAGCTCTATCAAAATCTACAGGATATCGGGCTGGACGCGGTTTACCCTTTACTTTGGGTGTTTTTTCTGGTCGCCATACCGCTGCCGCTCTGGGTGGGTCTGCGCTCGCGGCGGCAAAGCCGGGTGCTCTGAATGCTGCGTCTGCGCTGCCATCTGCAGCAGCCCATCCGCCTCGACATCGAGCTCGAGGTGGAGGGGCTGACCATCTTGCTTGGTCGTTCTGGGGCGGGAAAGAGCAGCTTCCTGCGCGCTGTACTCGGGCTTCTACCCGGGCAGGTAGAGCCTTGGGGCGATCTCCCCGTAGAGCAGCGTCCCTTGGGCTATCTTCCCCAGGGCTACGCCCTGTTTCCGCACTTGCGCGTCTGGCAAAACGTCGCCTTTCCCTTGCCAGGACCGCGGGCGCAGCGGCGGCGCGAGGCTCTGGAGCTCCTCGATCGGGTCGGTCTGCTTCGCCTTGCCGACCAGTACCCGGCGCAGCTTTCCGGCGGGCAGAAGCAGCGCGTGGCCTTGGCGCGGGCAATGGCACGTAAACCCAGGTTGCTCCTACTCGATGAGCCTACCTCTGCCCTCGATGTGCAGACCCGTGACGAGATCGTCAGTGCCCTGGTCGAGGAATCCCAGAGCTTCGAGGTACCGCTGCTGGTGGTATCCCACGACGTTGGCCTTTGCGCCCGCGCCGATCGCATGGCGATCCTCTTGGACGGCAAGCTGCAGGGTGTGGGAAAACCAGCCGCCGTCTTTCGCGAGCCGCCAAGTGTGCAGGTGGCCCAATTCCTTGGGGTAGAAAATTTCTTTGGCGGGCGTATCGAGAGTGTTGTGGGGGAGGGCGACTATTGGATTGTCGGGCCCTCTTGGCGTCTGCGCGCGCGCGGCCCGCGCGGGCTGGTTGCTGGTAACGCCGTGGAATTGGCGATTCGCTCGGAGCATGTGCGCGTTTCTGCTGAGGCGCCGGACGCTAACGAAAATGCTCTTGCCTGCACTTTTGCCGAATACCGCGAAGAAACCCTGTGGACGCGTTTTGTAACCGTCGCACCACTGCCCCTCGAAGGTCGTTTTCTCGGTATAGCTAAGACGCCATCGACTTACCGAAGTGTCATTCTGCCGCGCGAAAATCTCCTCCTCTGGCCTGCACAGTAAAAGATGTGATTATATTATTCCAGCACGATGCGATTTCATGGTCTACACTATAAATATTCGTGGTCAAACGAAGGAGTGTAATGAATGAAACCGCATGTTGTAGTCTTGGGAGGTAATTTCGCGGGCCTAGGTGCCGCCCAGAAAATTCGTCAGTTTTGTGGTGATGCGGCGCGTATCACCGTAATCGACCGCAAGGATTATCTGCTTTTTGTGCCGAATATTCCTGCCGAAGTCTTTGAAGGGCGCGACCCCAGCAAAACCTTGGCCATGGGATTGCGCAGCACGTTGGCAGAGGATGATATCGAATTCATCCAGGGAGAAGTAAAGGCGCTGGATGTAGACGCCAAGCGAGTCGACTTTGTACCCAACGAGCGTCCTGGAGCCGCGCCAGAATCGCTCACCTATGATTATGTCGTGGTTGCCGTCGGTAATCGCTTGGCCTTCGACAAAATCGAGGGTTTTGCCGAACATGGTCATACCTGTACCGACTTCTATTACGGCAACAAAATGCGCCGTTATCTGCATGAGGAATACAAAGGCGGCCCCATCGCCATCGGCTCGGCGCGCTTCCATCAAGGCGACGGCACCAAGGACATCAAGCTCTACGGCGGTCACGCCTTTCCGAGTGCGGAAGCTGCCTGTGAAGGCCCGCCAGTGGAGACCATGCTCGCTACCGCTACCTGGCTCAAGGAGCACGGTATGGGCGGTCCGGAAAAGGTTACGGTCTTTACCCCCGCTGCCTTGATTGCCGAAGATGCCGGCGAGCAAGTTGTCGGTAATCTACTCAAAATCGCTTCTGGAATGGGCTTCAACTACGTCAATAATGGCAAAGATATCACTCGCATCACGAAGGACGGGGTCGAACTCGCTAGTGGCCAAACCATCGAAGCAGAGATGAAAATCATCTTCCCGGACTGGGTGCCTCACGATTTCCTCAAAGGTCTGCCCATTTCCGATAGTGAAGGCTTCGTCATCACCGACACCACCATGCGTAACCCCAAGTATCCCAATGTCTTTGCGGCAGGGGATGCAGCGGCAATTACCGTTCCCAAACTTGGCGGCATCGGTCATGCCGAGGGCGAGATCGTGGCCAAACAAATTGCCAAGGATCTCGGGCGGATGAGCGCTGCCGAGGCAGACAAAGAGCTGGAGCCAGTGGTTTATTGCATCGGCGATATGGGAGGCAATCAGGCATTCTACATTCGTTCCAATAGCTGGTTCGGCGGCCCCGATCAGGTACTCAAGATGGGGCATGTGCCATTCTTGCTGAAGATGCAGTACAAGAATCTCTTCTTCAAAACCCGCGGTAAGATGCCGGAGTGGGGCTTGGATGCCTCTAAACTCCTTGCTGAAAAGGTTTTTGCCGCGTAGAGAGAAAAATCTCGGGGGGCGTGGCCCCCCGCCTTTTTCTTGCATGACAATAAAGGAGAGTAGTATGACCACAGAACAAACGGTTGCGCCTAATCTTAGCCCCGAACAATGGGCTGGGCTGGCGCGTTTGGGAGACCTCGTTAACGGCACAGAATCCTTTTTGGGCAGTCCCGCGAGTGCGGCGGCCATGGGTGTGGCCCTGCGGCTCGGTGACTGGAATGAGCGTTATCAGCTCGACGGCAGTATCGATGAGTTGTTGGCAACCCTGAGCGCCCTGCGGGAAGCGGGGATTCTACGCTGGGTGCGCGAGAATGCGGGCTTCTTGCGCGATAATGCAGCACTTTTGCAGAGTTTCGTGCCACAAATGTTGGCCGTACTGCAGGAAATTCCCTGGGCGGTTTTGCCCCAGGCGCTGCAACTGCTCGGCGAGCTACTGCCGCGGCTGCAAGCCGTCGCGGCCTTTGTGCAGGGTCCCGTTGGCAACGATCTGGTTGGGCAACTCAAAAAATTGGGTGATCTATGGGAAGAGACGCGGGCGGACGAGAGCATCGTCGCCGCCCTGCGCTTGCTGCGGCAGTTGCAGGAAGACGGTAACCTGGATCGCATTGCCGACCTGAGTCGACAAATTGGGCTCATGGCAGAGACCATCCCGGTCGAGTCGTTGCTCGGCCAACTCATCGAAGAACAGGAAAAGAGCCCTCTACTAAGCAGCATCGCTACCCTCTTGCACTCGAGTAAGGCCATGGCGCATGCCCTTGCCGATGCCGCCGAACATGAGGCAAAGGGTAAGGCCGGAGGAATTTCTGGCTTGTACCACATGCTGAAAGATCCCGATGTACAGCGCGGTATGCGCGTAATGGCAGCTTTACCGGTGTATCTGCAAAAGGCGGGCGTCTTGCCGGCGGAAAAATCGGCGGCGTGAGCGGCTTGCGGCTGAGGTAAATTGCCCCTGGGGCGGGGCTAGTGGTAGCATCGCGGTATTTTATGGTCTACCTACGAGGATATCTATGGCTCTTGAGCGCACCCTTTCCATCATCAAGCCGGATGCCGTGCAGAAAAATGCCATCGGCGCCATCTTGAGCCGCTTCGAAAACGCTGGCTTGCGCATCGTTGCATCGCGCATGCTGCAGCTCAGCGCCGAAGATGCGGGAGGGTTTTACGCGGTACACAAGGCCCGCCCGTTCTATGGCGAGCTCTGCGCCTTCATGAGCAGCGGTCCGGTGCTGGTGTCGGTTCTTGAAGGGGAGGGTGCCATCGCCAAAAACCGCGATCTCATGGGTGCCACCAACCCCAAAGATGCGGCGCCGGGCACCATTCGTGCGGATTTTGCCGACAGTATCGATGCCAATGCAGTGCATGGTTCCGATAGTGCCGAAAGCGCAGCTTGGGAAATTTCCTACTTTTTCTCTCAGCGGGAGCTCTGCCCGCGCCCATGAGCGCTGCCATCGACAACCCGGTCGTTGGCCGCCCCAAGCTCCTCGGACTCGATCGAATGGGTCTCGAGGGGTTGTTGATGGATTGGGGAGAGCCGCGTTTTCGTGCCGCACAAATTCTGCAGTGGCTGCATACTCGTCAGGTAACGGATTTTTCCCTGATGAGCAATATCAGCAAGTCCTTGCGGGCGCGGTTGGCCAGTGATGTCGACCTCAGCGAGCCTACCGTTTTGCGCGCCCAACAGGCGGCCGATGGCACTCGCAAGTGGCTGCTGGGTCTCGAAGATGGCAATGCCATCGAAACCGTATTCATTCCTGAGGATGACCGGGGTACTCTGTGCATTTCCTCGCAAGTCGGCTGCTCCTTGGCCTGCAGTTTCTGTGCGACCGGCGCCCAGGGGCTGAATCGTAATTTGCAGACCCACGAAATCATTGCCCAAGTGCGCATTGCTCGTCAGGAACTCGGTTTAGACGCCATCAGCAATGTGGTGTTCATGGGAATGGGCGAGCCGCTGCTCAATCTAAAGCAAGTCTTGCCGGCGATCCGTCTGCTGCTGGATGATTTCGCCTATGGTTTGAGCTCGCGGCGGGTCACGGTCAGTACCGCTGGCGTCTTGCCCGGGCTTGCCCAGCTGGGCAAGGAGAGCCCGGTGAACTTGGCGATCAGTTTGCATGCGACGCAAAATGCGATTCGCGATGAGTTGGTGCCCATCAATCGACATTACCCTTTGGCAGAGCTGCTCGACGCCTGTCGCCAGTATCCTCTGCCGCCGCGGCGCCGGATTACGTTTGAGTATGTGATGCTCGACGGCATCAACGATCAAGACCAGCATGCGCGGGAGTTGGTGCGCCTGTTGCAAGGTATTCCCGCGTTGGTGAACCTGATTCCTTTCAACCCCTTTCCGCAGACGAAGTATCGGCGCAGCAGTCCGGCCCGCATCGATGCCTTCCGGGAGATCATCTTGCGTGCCGGCTTGATGACGGTAACCCGCAAGACCAGAGGCGAAGACATCGACGCTGCTTGTGGCCAACTCGCGGGGCAGGTACGTGCTGGGCGTAGCAGTATTCCGTTGCGACTAACGAATTGAGGTATGCGGCGTACTAAACTCGTTTTCCGTCTATTCTCGGTCGCCGTGGCTACCGCTGCGCTGGGCGCCTGTGGACTCTTCTCCGGTCCGCAAAAGACCACGCCTGCGCAAGAGGCGGCCGCGGCGGCACACAATGCACCGCCCAATCCACTCGCATCTTTGCATGCCGCTCCTCCCGATCAGGTTGCAATCTACACCTCCTTGGGCACCGCCTACCTCCAAGAGGGTCATCCGCGGGCTGCAATACGCGAGTTGAAGCAGGCCCTGACGCAGCCGGGCAAGCATGGTGATGCTTACAATGTCCTCGGTTTGGCATACCAGAGCCTGGGGCAGGCTGATCTAGCCGCCGAAGCCTTTCGCAAGGCTTTGGATGAGGAACCCAAAAACCCAGAATTTCTCAATAACTACGGTGCGTTCCTCCTGAATCAAGGGAAATATGCCAACGCGGTGGCGATTTTGGAAAAGGCCACCCAAGATCCCCTCTACAGCACCCCACAGTATGCTTGGACCAACCTCGCTGCCGCCTACCGCGGGTTGCATCAGTCGCAGCAAGCCCTACTGGCGCTGCAAAAAGCGCTTTATTTCAAGCCGGGATATCCGCCGGCCCTCTTGCTTTGGGCGGAAATGGAGTATCAGGATCGAGCTTTCAGTGAGGCTTACGGTCATCTGCAAGAAATTTTGGCCCAGGAGCCCGATAATGCCGAAGCGCTACTCTTGGCCGGCCGAATTTCCTGGGAGCAGGGGCAGCCCGCGCAGGCCCGCTCCTACTGGGAACGTTGTGTCAACGCCAGTCCTTACTCGGATGCGGGCAAGGCGGCGCAAGCCGATTTATTGCGGTATGGAAATCCGAAGTGATGGATGAAACTTTTGCCACCATTTTGGAGCAATTACGAGCGGCACGCGTGGCGCGCGGCTGGGAATTACCCGAAGCCGCTCGCCAGCTGCACATCACTGCCACCCAAGTGGCAGCCATCGAGGAGGGCCGTTTTCAGGATCTACCGGGCAGGGCCTTTGCTCGCGGCTATTTGCGCAATTATGCGCGCCTGCTCGGCCTCGATGTAGAGCAAGTGCTTGCCGCCTATGATCGGCATGTCGGTGGAGCTGGCACTGCACCCGCGCAGCAAGTCCTGCCACGTAGTGAAGTTCCCCTGCTCGACTACAGCCGCAGAACCGTCATTTTTTCCATACTCCTCGCCGTCGCCCTCATCGCCCTCGGTTGGTGGCTCTGGGGCAGCAACGAGAGCTCCTCCGATACGGTGCCACCGACGAGTGCCGATGTTTCGGCCGCCAGCCGTGCCAACGCGCAAGTGGCACTTTCCACACCCGCATCGCCGGCTGCCGCGCCCCCGGACTCCGCGGTCCTGAGTTCCTCAACGGCATCGGCCGCTTCACCAGCAGCCGCTACGAGTGCTACGCGCAGCACTGGCCTAACTTTTCAGTTTTCCGGTGCCTGCTGGCTGCAAGTACGCGATAGCACAGGTCGTATCCTCGTTTCTACCTTGGCCAAGGCCGGGCAGGAGCTCTCCGTAACCCAGGGTCAGCCGCCGTATTCCATCCTGCTCGGCAAGGCCAGCGCAGTACAGATCCAGTACAACGGCAAGCCGGTTGCACTGCCCGCCAATGCCTTGAACGTGGCTCGCCTGCAAGTGGGTGTGGCTGTCCCCAGTGCCGCGACGGCCAGCGCACGGAGCAGCGTTGTGGCTGCCCTTGCCGAGGGCAGTTCTGGCACGGCACAATCCGCCCATTCCCATCTGCGCGTTGATAGCACCGGGTCTGCAGTCTTACCCGCTGCCGATGCAACCACTACCCACGAGGTCGCCCATGCAACATCAGTCACCCATTCAGCGTCGTAAAAGTCGCCAGATCCACGTTGGCAAAGTCGCCATTGGTGGTGATGCACCCATTTCGGTGCAGAGCATGACCAATACCGAGACTCGGGATGTGGCTGCCACCGTCGCGCAAATTCGTCGCCTCGAGGCGGTTGGTGCAGACATTGTGCGTGTGTCGGTGCCGAGTATGGAGGCTGCCGAGGCCTTCAAGGCCATCCGTGCCCAAGTCGAGGTTCCTTTGGTGGCCGATATTCACTTCGACCATCGTATCGCCTTACAGGTGATGCAGAATGGCGTGGATGGTTTACGCATCAATCCGGGCAACATCGGCGCCATCGACAAGGCGCGCTTAGTGGTGGAAATGGCCAAGGACAAAGGGATTCCGATCCGTATTGGGGTCAACGCCGGTAGTCTCGAAAAGGACCTGCAGGAAAAGTACGGCGAACCGACGCCGGAGGCCTTGGTAGAATCCGCTCTGCGCCATGTTGCCATTCTCGACGAGTTGAACTTTCATGACGTGAAAATCAGCGTCAAGGCCTCGGATGTGTTCTTGGCAGTGGATGCCTATCGATTGCTCGCTCAAAAAGTGGATTATCCTCTGCACCTCGGCATCACCGAGGCCGGTGGGCTGCGCTCGGGTACCGTCAAGTCGGCAATTGGCCTTGGTTTGTTGCTCAATGAGGGCATTGGCGACACCATCCGGGTTTCGCTGGCCGCCGATCCGGTCGAAGAGATTCGCGTCGGTTTCGATATTCTGAAGAGTCTGCACCTGCGCCAAAAAGGCATCAATTTGATTGCCTGCCCCTCCTGCTCGCGCCAAGAGTTCGATGTCATCAAGACCATCAACGCCCTCGAGGCGCGGCTGGAAGACATTCTGGAACCGATGGATGTGTCGGTGATCGGTTGTGTCGTGAATGGGATTGGCGAGGCCAAGGAAGCCGATATTGGTCTGACGGGCGGTGACAAGCGCAGTATTCTCTACTATCACGGTAAGCAGGTGGACCGTATCGAAAACAACGATATCGTCGATGTGCTCGAAAAGCGCATTCGCGCCGAAGTGGCGGCGCGCAGCGCCGCTCGTAAGCAGGGCTGAGGCGCAGCTTGTCCAAGTCTCCCCTCGCCGCCGTGCGCGGCATGAACGATATATTCCCAGCGGAAAGCGCGCGCTGGCAACGCCTCGAGCACGCCTTTCGCGAGGTGCTGCGCCTATACGGATGCGGTGAAATCCGGCTGCCCATCGTCGAGCATAGTGCGCTTTTTGCCCGCGCCATTGGCGATGTCACCGATATCGTGCAAAAAGAGATGTACACCTTCGCCGACCGGAATGGCGATTCTCTCACTTTGCGGCCGGAGGGTACCGCTGGTGTGGTTCGTGCCCTCATCGAGCACAGTGCCTTGCGCGGTCAGACGCCACGTCTGTATTACATCGGCCCGATGTTTCGCCACGAACGTCCGCAACGTGGACGCTATCGTCAGTTTCACCAACTGGGAGTCGAATTCTTTGGGGTTGCTGGTGCCGGCGCCGATGCCGAGATCATCGCCCTTTCGGCACGTTTGCTAGCAGCCGCCGGTGTGTCCGCGCGACTGCAGCTCAATTCCCTCGGAACACCGGCGTCGCGCGCCGAATACCGTGCGCTTTTGCTCGACTTTTTGCGCCCAAAAGCCAGTGCTTTGTGTGGTGATTGCCAGGAGCGCTTAGAGCGGAATCCCCTGCGCGTTCTCGACTGCAAGGTCGAGTCCTGCCAAGAGCTGGCCGCTTCGGCCCCGCGTTTATTGGATCATCTCGATGCCGAGTCGGCGGAGCATTTCTCCCTCTTGCAGGACCTGCTGCGGGGGTTGGGCATCGAGTATGAGATCAATCCCCGTCTGGTGCGGGGACTCGACTACTATCACCGTACGGTCTTTGAGTGGGTCGCAGAGGGTCTTGGCTCTCAGGGTACTGTTCTGGCCGGGGGTCGTTATGATGGTCTGGTGGCGCAGTTGGGCGGACCGGAAACGCCGGCCATCGGTTTTGCTACCGGTATGGAGCGCCTTTTGGCACTCACCGAGTCGGAAAATAAGGCGCCGGCTGGCGTCGAACTCTTTGTGGGTGCGCTCGATGAAACTGCGCTGGCGAGTGCAATGCAGAAGGCTGAAACGCTGCGTGCACAGGGCCTCACGGTAATAACGGGTGGACCAGCCCCATTCAAGGCGCTGCTCAAACAAGCGCAGCGATCCGCGGCCCACTACCAAGTGGTTGTGGGAGCAGACAATCTTCAGGGCGCGGAGGTTCTGCTCAAAGAGCAAGAGGGGACGGGGCTTTGGCGCGGTCCCTGGGAGCGGATAGGGGAAGGCCTGCGCTCGCTTGGCGTTGATTTGCCGCTGGCAGGCCCCCATACTACGCGCCAGTCGTTCTAGGCAAGAAATCATGACGGGTACCGAACTTACCGAATCTTTACAGCGTCACCGCAAACTTCTCGTCGCGCTCTTCGTGCTCGTTATCGTTGGGCTTTTGGGATTTTTTGCCTACGATAAATACCAGCGCCATCAGCTCGAGCGAGCGGGAGTCCTCTACAGCGAACTAGCCGAAAGCCTTGCCCAAGGCAAAAACGATATGGCGCGGGCAAGCGCAGAGACCTTGGTGCAGAGCTATCCGTCCACCGCCTATGCTTCCATGGCGCGCTTCTATTTGGCACGCCTCGATATCGACGCCAAGCAGATGGCGAAAGCAGAAGCACAGTTGCAGCGCCTCGTTGCAACGGATGATTTACCAACTGGTATGCATGGCCTTGCCCGTGCGGCGCTGGCACGTCTCTACCTACAGCAGGGCAAAAACCAGCAGGTACTGCAGTTGTTGCAAAAAATCGATCCCGCGTATACCGCTATCGATTGGGAACTGCGTGGCGACGCCCAAAATGCCTTGGGGAAAACGCAAGAGGCGCTGGATGATTATCGAAAAGCGACAGCGGCCTTGCCGGCAACGGATCCGTATCTCGCTTATCTACAAATGAAAATGGCAAACCTGGGAGCATCGGGATGAGGGAAGGGAAGGCAGGAGGCGGGCTTTCCGCGCTACGCTATGCCGGCGCACTGGGGTTACTGGTTGCCTTGGGCGGATGCGGGGTATGGAACTGGGCCTTTGGGCCCTCCGAACCGGCGCCCAAGCCCGTGCAAGCCATGCATACCGAGCAGGTGACCACCGACTTCGCAACCAACTGGCAGGCGCGACTCTATGGCGACTGGCGTCTACAGCCATACAACGCCACGGAAGTCCGTTTTGTCGATGACGGCATCTATCTTTGCGATGATGCTGGTCGGCTTTTTGCGTTGAGTGCGAGCGGACGCCAGCGTTGGCTCTACCGTCTCGATGGCACCAGCCCTCGCGGACCCACCGTTGCCAATGGGGTAGTGTACGTTGGCACCGATCGCGGCAAGCTCTATGCGATCTCGGCGCAGGATGGTAAGAAACTGTGGGAAGTGCAGCTCGATGCCATTCCGAGCAGCCCGATCACCGTTGTCGATCAACGCCTGTTCGTGCAGTTGGCCAATGGCCACCTTCTCGCTCTCGACACCAGCAACGGCCGAGTCGACTGGACTTTTTCCTTGCCGCAGCCATCGCTACTTTTGCGCCGCAGCAGCGGTATCGTCGTACACGGACAAACCCTCTATAGCGGCTTTGCCGACGGCAAATTGGTGGCCCTGAATGTTGCCAATGGTGCCGAATTGTGGCACGCGACGGTTGCCATTCCCCACGGCAACAATGAACTGGACCGAATGGTGGATGTTTCGGCCACTCCCGTCCTGGATGGCGATCGCGTAATCGCCATTGCGTATCAGGGAAATATTGCTGCGTACAACCGCCATAGTGGCGAGGAGCTCTGGTCGCAACCCCTGTCTGCCGTCATCACCCCCATTCTGCACGATGGTACCTTGTTTGTTGCCGGGAGCGACGGGCAGGTCTACGCCATCGACCCGCAGAGTGGTACGGTACGCTGGCGCAATACGCGTCTCAAGGGGCAGTCTTTCAGTGGGATGACGCTTTGCGACGGCCAACTGCTGCTGAGCAATTTTGCTGGCCAAGTCATCACCGTCGATCCGCAAACTGGGCATCGAACTGGACAAAAAATGATTTCCAGCAGCGGTATCCAGGCCGCACCGGTATGTGTTGGAAAGGGACGCTTTTTGGTTTTGAGTGGGGTGGGTACATTATACCAGCTGCAATTCCAGAAGCCCTGAGCTAAGGATGGCCACGATTCTCGCCCTGGTGGGTCGACCGAATGTTGGCAAATCGACCCTGTTCAACCGACTCACGCGTAGTCGTGAGGCCTTGGTGGCGGACCTGCCGGGCCTCACCCGTGACCGCCATTACGGCACGGCGCGTCATGAAGACCGAGACTATCTGGTCATCGATACTGGCGGTTTCGAGCCGGAAGAGCGTGAGGGCCTAGTCGCTGCAATGGCCGCGCAAACGCGCCAGGCCATCAGCGAAGCAGACATTCTCTTGTTTCTTGTCGATGCCAAGGAGGGTCTCTCCGCGCAAGATCAAGAAATCGCGCGAGAATTGCGGCGAAGCGGCAAACCAGTGTTGCTGCTCATCAATAAAATGGACGTGCGCCATGCCGTTGCCGAACTGCCGGAATTTCACCGACTTGGCCTTGGTACCCCCATTACCTTGTCCGCTGCTCATGGACATGGCATCGACACGCTCTGGTCGGCCATCGTTGCTGCGCGCCCTGCTGCCGTCGACGAGCAGGGCGATGCGGAAGATCTAGAAGCTGGCCCAGCGATTGCCGTTCTTGGTCGCCCCAATGTGGGTAAATCGACGTTGGTAAATGCCATGTTGGGCGAGAAGCGGGTGATTGTTTTTGACCAACCCGGTACCACTCGCGACAGTATCCGCATTCCCTACGAGCGACAGGGAAAACGTTATGTGATGATCGATACCGCAGGCGTGCGCCGCCGTGCCAAGGTGGGTGAAGGGCTCGAGAAACTTACCGTACTCAAGACCCTTGCAGCCTTGCGTGAGGCAGACGTAGTCCTGATGGTGATGGATGCGCAAACGGGGATCAGCGAACAGGATTCGCATTTGATTGGGGTGGCAGTCGAGCTCGGGCGGCCGATCGTACTGGTGGTCAATAAATGGGATGGTCTGGACGCGCACCAGCGCGATACCGTCAAGCAGGACTTGGAGCGGCGCCTGAGCTTTTTGCGCTACGCGCCCTTTCATACCATCTCCGCTCTGCATGGCAGCGGGGTAGGGGAGCTCTACCGAAGTATCGATAAGCTTTGGAAAAACAGTCAGCGACGTTTCTCAACGGGTGAGCTCAATCGCACCCTAGAAGACATTCTGGTCACGCATCAGCCACCCCTGGTATCCGGCCGACGCATCAAACTGCGCTACTGTCATCAGGGGGGAATCCAGCCGGTCACCTTGGTTTTTCACGGTAATCAAGTCGAACGGTTGCCGAGCTCTTACAAACGCTATCTCGAGACGGCATTTCGCAATGCCCTCAAGCTCGATGGGGTGCCGATCCGGCTGCTTTTCCGGCAAGGGGAGAATCCCTATGCCCCGGGCGGAGGTCGCGCATGAGCGCCCGATCGCTGCCCTGGTGGTTACTGAGTTGGATCTTGTACGGCGTATTGGTCGCGTCGGATCATCATTTCCGCTTCGGTGTCCCCAATTGGCCTTGGACACCAGCCGTCGCCTATGGCATTTGGGCAGTTCTGGCTTTGGGCGCTATTGCCCGCACTTGGCCGCGACTCGGCCCCTATGCTTGGCGTCCACTGGTGATTGTTTTGGGTGCGGCGCTTGCAGGTCTCGACATCTTCAGCAGTAGCGGAATGGCAGCGACGCATATCGATGGATGGATGCGGGCATTGATTGGCATTGCCCTGGTTTCCATCATCGCCCGTTTTGTGCCGGGTCGCTGGGCGCGATGGTGGTTTGGACAGGAGGTGTCACCTGGAACTTATCCTCGTTCGTCACGCTGATGCAGAAGAACACAGTAGCGATGGGAGCGATGGCGGGCGTCGCCTCAGCGCGCTTGGCGAAGAGCAGGCAGCGCAAACTGCGCGTGCCCTAAAAAAGTTACTCGCCCCCGAAGGATTGGTGATCTGGTACAGTCCAAAGGAACGCACGGGGCAAACGGCCCTGGCCTTACAGGTACAATTGCAGGCGGTGGAGTGTATCGCCATGGATGCGCTTGCGACTGGCCACTTGACCCAGGTGCAATTCGCTTGGCAGGAAAGCGCAGCCGAGCGTGTCTGCCTCGTCGGGCACCAGCCATTCTTGGGCGACTGGGTGGCAGATCTCAGCGGCGTTCGCCTACCCATCGCCAAGGCGAGCGTGACCCTTCTCCATGCCGAGCATCCGACCAGCCCACATTTTCGCTTTCTCGGGCACTTGCAGGGATCGCTTCTTGCCCGCCTCGCGGCGACCTGATCCGCATTACACTTTCGTGTTATCCTCCGGGTTGGGTGTTTCTCTTGGAAACACTCGCCTCGTCTGACCGATTCACCCCGTAAAAGGAGATGATCTATGTCTGAAATGGAAGCCCCAGATCTCGTTATTATTCTCATCACTGGCCCAGAAAACCCCAAGCGTCTTCCCTCTGCCTTCTTTTTGGCGGCGACGGCGGCGGCTAACGAGCAGAGGGTGGTAATGTACTTTACCGGTCCGGCGACGGAGCTGCTGGCAAAAGGGAAGGCAGAGTCGATCTTCCCCATGCCCGGCGGTAAGAGTGTGGCCGACTTCATGAAACTGGCCGAAGACAATGGCGTGCAGATCATCGGCTGCCTGCAGTCCTTGGAGCTCAATGGCATGACCAAAGAAGATTTGGCCAAGCAAATGCCGTTGATGAATCCGAGTTCCGCTCTGCCCACCCTGGGTGCCGCAGGTCGCGTACTCACCTGGTAATACTGGCGTGCCCGCTAGCGCGGGCACCCTTTGCTGCATCCACCCTGCAAGCTCCTGCGTAATCGTAAAAAATTACCGACTTTTGAGGTGAGCTGGGTGTCCCTTTTGCAAGAACAGGCTGCATCTCCAGTAGACTACCCGCGTGGCGCACGCATTCTGCACCTCGGGCTGGTTTTGCTTTTTAGTTTTGAACTCCTCAACTCGATCCTTGCTCTTTGGTTGCAGCAGTTTTTTCTATTTCAATGGCATACCCTTGCCGGCATTGCATTGGCCGCTTGGCTTACCCTTTCCTGGTTGGTCTATGGGAGCACCCGCTGGGGGCGAAGCCTGCTGAAGATCTGGTACTGGCCGGGTAACGCTCGCTTCATACTGGCGGATATCCGCCGAGTTTTGCAGGGAAGGCTCCCTGGTCACGGCCCGCAACCCGGTCTCTCTTCTTGGTGGCAGGGCATGTTTCTGCTCCTTGCCAGTTGGGTGACTTATACCGGTTTGGGGGCCTGGATGGTCATGCAAGGCTACTTTGCGGTTCCCGGCCTCACCCATCTAGGACTGGTTTCCATGCGTCTGGGCACCCCCATCTTGCTCTATTTTTGGCTCGGTCACGTGGGCATGGCCTTTTACCATGCTCTGCGGCGCCAACCCCTGTGGTCGATATTCGCTCTTCATTGAAGGAGACAGCCATGTTGAGACGAGAATTTTTTCGACGTAGCACGCAGTTGCTGGGGGCATCGGCTGGTGCCCTGTTGTTGCCGGCTTGGGCACGCGCAGGCGGCATCCCGATTTTTCCTGAATATTACACTTACACGGGTTCCTATCCGCAGATCGATCCGCAAAGCTACCGCCTGCGCTGTGACGGGTTGATTGCTCGTGAACAAGTTTTCACCCTCGCCGACCTCTATCGGCGTAGTACCTTCCCCGAAGTGCACACTTTCCATTGTGTGACGGGCTGGACCGTGGCCGATGTGCACTGGCAGGGTATCGCTCTCGCCAGCTTTCTGTCGGAGTTGCAGGTACAGAGCGGCGCCCGCTATGTAGTCTTTCATAGCGCCGATGGCGTCTACGTCGACAGTCTGAGCCTGGAGCAGGCGCGGGCACCCGGGGTGATGCTCGCCACCCATATTGCCGGCCAGCCCTTGCTGCGCAAGGGTGGCTATCCGTTGCGTTTGCTGGTACCGCAGATGTATGGTTACAAAAGCGTAAAATGGGTAAACCGCATCGAGTTGCGTGCCAGTCGACCCGAGGGAACCTGGGAGAAGGACGGCTACCCGAGCAACGCCTACATCAAGAAGGGTTTTAGCTGGACTGATCTGCTCTAAGCGAAGGCGCAGGCCGCCGTTGTCATAAAAGTGTCACAAAAGGTTCATGATACTGTCATAAAAACAAAGTAGACTTGCTTCGGCTGAATCCTGCTGGCAAATTGGTCCTAGAGCTCCGCAGGGCGCCGAAACATGTTCGCACGAGATTTGGCACGTAGATGTTACATATCGCGGAAGGAGATTTTCATGACCTTGAATAGACGAAAATTTGTTAAGAACGCCGTTGTCGCCGCCATGAGTGCTGGATTGTTCGCTGCTATCGCTCCTGCCGCGATGGCTGGGGTGACCATTACGGGCGCCGGTAGCACTTGGGTATATCCCTTGATCGCGAAGTGGTCGGTTGCATACGAAAAGGAAACAGGCAACAAGGTGAACTATCAAGCAATCGGCTCTGGTGGCGGCATTGCGCAAATCAAGGCTGGGACTGTCCAGTTTGGTGCCAGCGATATGCCTCTCGAGCCTGCTGAACTGGAGAAGGACGGTTTGATCCAGTTCCCCACAGCCATTGCCGGAGAAGATCTCGTTTAT
Source organism: Candidatus Igneacidithiobacillus taiwanensis (assembly GCF_031962545.1). Lineage (NCBI taxonomy): Bacteria > Pseudomonadati > Pseudomonadota > Acidithiobacillia > Acidithiobacillales > Acidithiobacillaceae > Igneacidithiobacillus > Candidatus Igneacidithiobacillus taiwanensis. The sequence goes on along the minus strand of NZ_JAVRKK010000013.1, from coordinate 6,117 downwards.
AATCTACCTGGCGTTAAAGCTGGGCAATTGATTCTCAATGGCGAAGTCGTTGCCGACATCTATCTTGGCAAGATCAAGAAGTGGAATGATCCGGCCATCGTTAAGCTCAACCCCGGATTGAAGTTGCCTGATATGAACATCACGGTTGTTCATCGCTCCGATGGCTCCGGCACTACCTTCACTTTCGCTAACTATCTCTCCAAGATCAGTACTGAGTGGAAGCAGAAGGTTGGGGCGAATACTTCCGTTGCTTGGCCGACGGGCGTTGGTGGCAAGGGAAATGCCGGCGTATCGGCTTACGTGCAACGCATCCCTGGTTCCATTGGTTATGTAGAATATGCTTATATTCTGGAAAATCATCTACCTTATGCTCGTATGTACAATAGGGATGGCAAACTGGTCAGTCCCAGTTTGAAGGGCTTCCAAGATGCCGCTGCGCATGTAAACTTCGTAAAGGCAGACAACTTTTACGTCATCTTGACCAATCAGCCTGGCCCAGACACTTGGCCGATATCCGGTTGTACTTGGGAGATATTGCGCAAGAATGCGCCAAAAGAAAGCAATGTAGAGGTCACTAAGTTCTTCGATTGGGGCTTTGAGCACGGTCAAGATTTGGCAAGGTCCATCGCTTTCGGGCCTCTTCCGCCAAGCACGGTGAGCGCGATTAAAGCTTATTGGAAGAAAAACCTCGGCATTTGAGGGTTATTAAGTGGATAGTCCCGAAGCTATGGTGAATAACACCACGTCAGTTGTTGGCGCTTCGGAACAATATTCAGTGGGGAGAAAACAGCGCTCCCCGCTGGATTTTTTGTTTCGGGTTTTGACCGGAGGTTCAGCGCTGCTCGTCGGTCTGATCCTTCTCGCAATCATGGCATCTCTTACGATAGAAGGTTGGGAGGCGTTGCGAACATTTGGCTGGAGATTTTTTATCTCACAGCAATGGAACCCGGTTACCAATCAATATGGTGCCCTGATTTTTATCGTGGGAACTTTGGTAAGTTCACTTATCGCAATGATCGTTGCTATACCCGTTAGTTTTGGTATTGCGTTATTCATCACTGAACTTGCGCCAAGTCGAATCAAGTCACCAATTTCTTCGACTATTGAATTACTCGCGGCCATACCGAGTATAATTTTTGGCATGTGGGGACTTCTGGTTTTTGCTCCAAAGTTTGCTATGGTTGAGCCGTGGATCACGGACACCTTTGGAGACGTGCCGGGGCTTGGTGTTTTATTCCGTGGGCCGCCCATGGGCATAGGTATGCTCGCTGCGGGGATTGTTCTTGGTATCATGGTGATTCCCTTTATTTCGGCCATTATGTGTGACGTTTTTTCTGTAGTACCAAACATTCTTCGGGAGTCTGCGTACGGTCTGGGTGCTACGACTTGGGAGGTAGTATGGAATGTCGTATTACCGTACACGCGGGCCGCAGTTTTCGGGGGTATTTTTTTAGGACTGGGTCGTGCTCTTGGCGAAACAATGGCAGTCACCTTTGTCATAGGCAACACCGATATGCTAAGTAGAAGTTTGCTCATGCCTGGAGCATCGATTGCTTCTGTCATCGCCAACGAATTCACCGAGGCTACTACCAGCCTCTATCGATCCGCCCTTTTGGCCTTGGGGTTGATCCTGTTTATCATCACTATTATCGTTCTTAGTGTTGCGCGGATCATGCTGGCACGAATTGAACGAAAAAGTGGGGGCAAATAAATGGTTAGCAGATACCATCGCCGGCTGTTCCTCAACCGATTTAACTTGCTGATGTCAGTAGTGATGACTGTTTTTGGTCTATTTTGGGTGTTCTGGATTCTTTGGACAACTCTTCGTTTTGGTATTCCTGCGATGAATCTTGATTTGTTCACGCAAGATACACCCGCGCCAGGTGCTAGCGGCGGCGGATTACGCAATGCTTTTGTCGGCAGTGGTATCCTGATCGCTATTGCGCTGGTCATTGGGGTGCCGTTGGGCATTCTGTCCGGGACATGGCTCGGAGAGTTTGGTCAGAAAAGTAAACTCGGCGCAGTTATTCGCTTTCTGAATGATTTACTGATGAGTGCGCCATCGATTGTTGTTGGACTCTTTGCCTACGCCATCATCGTCGGTCCTATGGGAGATTTTTCAGCGTTCTCTGGCGGTGTGGCATTGGCTTTCATCTTACTTCCGGTTGTGGTGCGAACCACGGACGAGATGCTGCGTTTGGTTCCTGGTTCACTGCGCGAGGCTGCTATCGCCCTAGGTTCACCGTATTGGCGAGTCGTGACTCTAGTCACGTGGAAAGCCGCGCGTGCAGGAATCCTGACCGGCGTCATTTTGGGCACGGCGAGAATCAGTGGTGAGACTGCCCCTCTTCTATTCACCGCTCTCAATAACCAGTTTTATAGCGACAGTTTATGGCATCCAATAGCGAACCTACCGGTAGTAATTTTCCAGTTTGCGATGAGTCCCTATGAAAATTGGCAGCAAATGGCCTGGGCAGGGTCTTTCATTGCCGTGATTTTTGTATTGACGCTGAGTGTTTCTGCTCGTTTACTGGTTGGAAGAGTAAGTAATCGGTAGTCTGTTAATTCAGATGGCAAAGCCCGCCTCGCGCAGCATTGTCGAGAGCCGAATGAGGGGAAGGCCGATGATGGCGTTCGGGTCTTCCCCAGCCATCCTCTCGATCAAAGTGATACCCAGGCCCTCGGCGCGTAAGCTGCCGGCGCAATCAAAGGGTTGTTCTTTTTCGATATAGCGTGCGACTTCCTCACTCGTCAGCGGGCGCAGATCCACCCGATACGGAATGAGCTCTACCCTTGCCTGACCCGATGGTGAAAGAAGGCAAAGCCCGTTGAGTAGCTCCACACTCCGTCCTTGCATGGACTCGAGCTGGGCGCGGGCGGTATCCGCATTGCCCGACTTTCCGAGTATCTGCTCGCCACAGCGCACGACTTGATCCGCGCCAATGATCCAGGCATCTGGGTACTCCTCGGCTATCCGCCGCGCTTTTTCTTCGGCAAGGCGTTGCACCAGTGCCTCTGGCGCCTCGCCTTCGCGGCGGCATTCATCGATGGACGGAGCCCGGAATTCGAAGGGAAGGCGTAGCCGTGCCAATAGTTCACGCCGATATGGGCTGGAGGAGGCGAGTACCAAATGCGGCTGCGTCATCCGGTGTTTCTCTGACCAGCAGCAATGGCGTTGATGGTGCGCAGTAACGGGTCCAACCAGGTTTCGCGAAACTCTGCTGGGGTTTCCTCATTCCGATACCGGCGCAAGAGCGCCAATTGAATGTGATTGAGGGGCTCCATGTAGACGTTGCGTCGCTGGAGTGAAAAGGCAAGGCCTGGATTTTCTGTCAACAATTCTTTTTGGTTTTGGACAAGCAGCATTTCGGCAAGACTGAGCTCAAATTCCTTGCGGATCTTGGCAAAGATTTTTTGCGCACGATGCTGATCACTGGGTAGCGTAGCGTATTCTGCTGCCAGGGTCATATCGGCCTTGGCCATCGCCATGGTGATGTTGCCAAGCAGGGCGCGAAAAAAAGGCCAGTGCTGATACATTTCTCGCAACACTGCCAAGCGCTGCGGATCATCCCCCCGCCACTGGCGTACAGCCGAGCCCAATCCGTACCAAGCAGGTAGCACGTGGCGCGATTGCGCCCAAGCGAAAACCCAGGGAATGGCGCGAATGGAGCTCATGGAGCGATTGTCGCGCTGCCGGTGTGCGGGGCGAGAGCCAATGTTCAGCTGAGCGATTTCCTCGAGAGGAGTGGCCTCGTAGAAATAGCTCAGGAAACCTTCCGTGTGCTCGATGAGGTCGCGATAGGTGGCCTCGCCGATTTTGGTTAGGGCGCCCATTACCTCGAGGAAGGCGGGCCGATCGTGGGGAATCGCTTTCACCAATCCAATACTTGCCCGGATCAGACCGGTAACACCCACGGTTAGCTCGTAGACGGCGGTTTCCAGGTTGGCATATTTGAAGGAAAGTACCTCGCCCTGCTCGGTAATCTTGATTTGGCCGCGAACCGTGTTTGCGGGTTGTGCCAAGATTGCTTCGTGGGTTGGACCGCCACCGCGACCAACACTGCCGCCACGGCCATGAAAAATGCGGATTTGGATCCGCCGCCGGTCGGCAAGGGCGGTGAGTTGCAGCTGCGCCTGATACAAGGACCAATTGGAGGAAAGAATGCCGCCATCTTTACAAGAGTCGGAATAACCCAGCATGACTTCCTGAACATTTCCCTGACTCTTCAGAATTTCAGCATAAACGGGGTCGTCTAGTAGACGTCCCATGACGGCCTCCATGCGCTCGAGGTCATGGATGGTCTCGAAAAGTGGGGTTACGGCAATTTCGCTGTACAGCCCCTGCCGCGACCATCCCGCCAGCCCAAACTCCTTCGCCAATACCAGCACCTCGAGTACATGGCTGGCTTCGTGGGTCATCGAGATGACATAGTTGCCGAAGGCGCGCTCGCCAATCTCGCGGCGGAGTTGGGCAATGCAGCGGAACATCGCACAGGTTTCATTGGCCAGCGCCGAGAGCGGTTCGGGAAATTGCTCGATGAGTTTTCCTGGCTGGCGCAGGGCAGCCGAGAGGATGGCGAGTTTTTGCTCCTCCTCCATCGCCTCATATCCCTGAAACTCGGGCAATTCGGCAAAGATTTCTGCCAGGGTGCGGGTATGGACGCTGGATTCCTGCCGGATGTCGAGGGAGGCCAAGTGAAATCCGAAGGTTTCCACTAGCCACACCAAATCCTGGACCGAGTGATTGGCGATGTAATCGTCGCCATGAGCGCGCAGGGAATCGCGGATGAGCAGGATGTCCGCCAGGAAGTCCTGATCGCTGGCATATGCTGGGCCATCGACCGCGCCAGCTCCACCGCCGTTTTGCCCGTTTTCCAACTGCCGCAGACGCAGATCAAGGCGGGTCATCATGTACCGTAATTTGCGGCGATAGGGTTCACTGGGGAAGCGTTGATCTACCCACTCTGCAAGTTCTGGGAAGTCTCCCGCATCCTTTTCCAGGGAAGCGAGGAGAATGGGGGATATGGCACAGAAGCGGGAGGAATGGCCGAGCAAAGGGTAGAGTTCGGACAGGCGACGTTGATATTCGCGCAGCACCTCGACACTCTGGGTACGCAGGGTCCAACTGGTAATGGCCGCGGTCACATTGGGGTTACCGTCGCGATCACCGCCGATCCAGGAGCCAAAGCGAATAAAGGCGCCAATGTCGACCTGACTCTCTCCAAAGACGCGCCGTGCCGCCCGCCGTGCCGCGTGATAGGTCATGGGCACCGCCTGAAAAAGGCTATCGCGAAAGTAGAATAGGCCATTCTCGACCTCGTCCTGCACCTGCGGGCGATTGGTGCGCACCTCTTCCGTCTCCCAGAGAATCTGAATCTGTGCGCGCAATTGGCGGAGCACATCTTCTGCCTCTTCTTCGGTCAGGGAGGGATCATCGAGGGCCTTGCTGGTCAAAAAGATCCTGCGCAGGGCATGCAACACCGTGCGTCGTTTCGATTCCGTAGGATGGGCAGTAAAAACCGGGAGATAGCGTACCTGATCGAGAAGATACTGTAGCTGCCCGGCACTGACCCCGGCTCGTTGGAGGTGCGTGAAAGTATCTTCAAAAGAACCAATCCAGAAGCCTTGATCTCGTTGCAAAAGCCGCCGACGCTGCACATGCTGGAACTCTTCCTCGGCGATGTTGACCAAGCTGAAATAGGTGTTGAAGGCGCGAATGACCAAGACGAGATCGTCTTGGGGTAGGGCATCGATGAAGCGAGCCAGTCGCTGACGAAGTTTTGGATCCTCGCGTCGGTGCAGGCGAATGTAGCCCTGCCGCAACTGTTCGACGGCATTGAACACCCGTTCGCCAGCACGTTCACGAAGGATGTCGCCGAGGATGTTTCCTAGGCGTTTGACGCGGGCGCGGAGGGCGCGATCGCTCTTGGGTTTGTCAGCGTCCACGGGCTTACCCCTGTGTGGTGGCTATAGTCATAACAGGCAAAACTTATCGATATTCGGGCGAGAGGTCAAAAAGCTGTATGCGTCCACCACCTTTGGCACTGTGGTAGATGTTGGAGGAGGAAGGATAGCGGTGGTTTCTGTCCGAGTCGATGGTGTGGCCGTTCGGCGTTG
>NZ_JAVRKK010000012.1:0-43233 GCF_031962545.1 Candidatus Igneacidithiobacillus taiwanensis | reverse complement strand
TTGCCTTGACTTCCGCCGCTGGGTCGGTTTAAATCGCGACTCTCCCAGCCCAGGTAGCTCAGTCGGTAGAGCAGAGGACTGAAAATCCTCGTGTCGGTGGTTCGATTCCGCCCCTGGGCACCATATAAATCAATCTCTGCAACAAGTTCGGAAGCGCACGACAGTCGGTGTCGCGTTCATACTATCGGGACCACCGCACTTTGCGAAACGGCCGATCGCTGCGGTCATTCGGCGGCCAGCATTCGACACCATGGCGCAGCGCCATAGCGAATGCGGTTGCGTGCAAGCCTTATTTCGTTCGCGTTTGGGTACTTTGCGCGTGCGCAAAATCCTCGAGTATCGCGGCGACTACATTAGAAGATAGGCTTTGATTGGGGTTTTTGCAGGTATGCCTTTCGGTTTGCCCCTGCCGCGTAATTTCGTACAGGGAAGCTCCCCGTTCTGGATCGATAAGGGTTATTTGGGTGTCTTTGCTGCCTACGATGAGGCTTGCGGCACCGTTGGGATAACGTTGGAAATCGATTTTTGCATCCGCCTGATTACTGTAAAATAGTTGCTGTTTTTTGCCATGCTGTATGACTTTCCGTATATCGAGCTGCGATTTTCCATCCGCTTGCCGAGTCAAACAAAGTAGAACGCGTTGCGCGCGTAAATCGCATGTCCATAGCGCCAATGCGTTGGCACCACATGGTTGACCCTGGGGTAGCTCGCTATCAATCAATTGGCTGAGGGAGTTTTGCACATCTTGCAAATAGTCTTCGAGAAAGTTACTGCGCTGTAACGTGAGCTGCGCCAGGATGCTTTCTTGCTGTTCGGGGGCAACTTGTGCGGCAAAAGCTTTCCAGGCATCACGATAGGTAAGCCAAAGACGCTGCGATTTTTGTACGTTGGAGAAGTCCGCATCGCTGCAATAACCCATTTCTGACGAGCGATAGATCTCCGCGGGCAAATTGGATAGACGCTCATGAATGTTTTTATAGACGTTGTTTAGTTTTTGATCGGCTTTGCTGAAGCTTGTGTGTGAGCGCAAGGAGCCAGCAGAAACTTGCTCGAGAAGATCGATGAATTGTTGCCAGTAGGTATACTCAGCTTGCCGATAAAAATAGCCGTTGCTGGATACACTGTGTCCATCATAACAATAGAGCACCCCATCGTCGGCGAGCTTCGTAATGGTCTGGCGCAGCAAAGAAAACGGCTTTTTTGCTCGCACCGGAAGCCCTTTGCCATAGCTTGCCAAATATTTTTTCACCGCGGCGGATTCCTCTGGGTCAGCACAGTCACTGAGGTAGTCCCGGCCTTCAAAAGGGCCCTGCGAAAAGCAGGTGGTGCTGAGCACGGGTTTTGGCAGCGGGGCTGCTGTACTCGCCGGTCCGATAAGGGAGGCGATTATCATCGCAGCCACAACGCTACCAAGGAATCTCGGCCAAAATTGCATCGACGGATATCCCGTCAGCCGGGTAGGATGCTACCTCTGTGCTTGGCTAGCACAAAAATCGTTGACCTGCTGTTTGTCGCTTTGCATGGTCGAATCCTGCGCTGCTTGCAGACAGTTTTGCGTACCCTCGCGGCAGGTCAATGCCCAGGTGGCTGTATTCCGAAAGAAATTGGCGGCGGCAGCGCTGGGTGCCGCATAGGAATGGCCTGCAAACAGGCGCCCGAGGGCGGCATAGTATTCGCCCTTGGCGCTGGCCCAGTGCGAGACTGCGTCCCAGCAGGCCGACTGATCGCTGCTCGATCCCTGCACGCAACCTACCGCATCGCGACGCACGATTTGCAAGGCATCCTGCCAGTCGGGACAGAAACGAGCCTCGGCGGCATGGCGCTGGGCTGCGGCGGCAGCCAGACGTTCTTGCGCCAGTTCGGCGGTTTGTTCCGCTGCTTGCGAGCGCGCAGCAGCAACGGCGGCACTATTCGGCGACGACGGTGCGGGCATCTGGGCACAGGCACCCAGCAGTAACGGCAATGACAGCAAGGCAAAAGAGCGTTTGCGCATGGTATTCCCCTCTCGTTTTGTCGGGGAACTTATACCACAAAGTTAGGAAGTTACGGCAGTGGGGATAGGCTTGCGGCGCGACGTCGCCCCGCTCGCTCCTTGAGTCCTTCAAAAAACACGTAAAAAGCCGGGGTGATGAACAGGGTGAGAAATTGCGAAACGACAATGCCGCCAGCCACCGCCACCCCCAGCGGCACCCGCGACTCCGCCCCGGCACCAAAACCAATAGCAATGGGCAGAATGCCGAGGATGGCTGCCAGATTGGTCATCATGATCGGCCGGAAGCGGGTAACGCAGGCATCGACAATGGCATCGACGGCCGAGGCCCCCGCGCGCCGGCGGTGGATGGCGAAATCGACCATGATGATGCCGTTTTTCTTCACCAGTCCTACCAACATGATGATGCCGACGAAGCTGAAGAGATCGAGCTCCTGGCCAAAGATCCACAGCGCCAGCAGGGCACCAAAGCCCGCCAGGGGCAGGGCCGTAAGGATGGTCAGGGGGTGGATGAAATCCTCATACAGAATCGCGAGGATGGCATAAATCAACGCGACGGTTGCCAGAAGCAGAAATGGCAGGGTCGAATTCGACTGCTGGAAGGCCGCCGCGGTACCTCCAAAGGCCCCCTGTACATCGGCGGGGAGTACTTGCGCGGCGATACGTTGCACCTGCTGCGTCGCCGTTCCCATCGACACCCCCGGCGCCAGGTTAAAGGAGACGGTGACGCTGGGAATGCCATTGTAGTGCTCGATGCTCAAGGGGCCGACACCATATTGCATCTCCGCGACGGCGGAGAGGGGCACCAGACCGCCAGTGCCCGGCAGGGTAATGGCGGAGAGGGCACCGATGTTTTCCTGAAACTGCCGTGCCAGGTCGAGGATTACCTCATACTGGTTGGTGGCCGCATAGATGGTCCCCACCTGGGTACCGCCAAAGGCAAAGTTGAGCGCCTGCTCGATGGCCTGGGGTGTTACTCCCAGAGCCGCTGCCCGTCGTTGCGCAATATGAACGTTCACCTCCGGGTTGGCGACCTGCAAGGAGCTGTTCACCGCCTGAAAACCTGGAGTCTTGCGCAAGGCTTCGACTAATTTGGGTGCGGCAGCGTCGAGGGCATCCTGATCCTCGCTCTGCAGCACGTATTGGTAATTGGACTGGGAGGAAATCGGCCCCATCTGAATGGCTGGCGGTAGCATGAAACTGGCTTCCACCCCAGCAAAATGGGCTACTGCTCGGCGTAATTGGGCAATGACCTCTTGCCCGTTACTGCGCTGGCCGCTGGCTTTGAGCCGAATCATCAGCCGTCCGGAATTGGCGGAGCCAAAGGCGCCACCACCCTGCCCGGCGCTCGACAGTACCGACTCCACCGCCGGATTACGTGCCACCACCGCGGCAATGCGCTGCTGCTCCTGTTTCAGCTGATCAAAAGAGATGCCTTGCGGATATTGCAGGTTGCCCATGATCAAGCCGCTGTCTTCACTGGGAATGAAGCCCTTGGGGAGGATGAAGAAGAGACCGATCATGGCCAGCAGGCTCAAGAGGGCTGCCAGGTAGACCCATGCCCGATGCTCCAAGCTGCTGCGTAGGGCCCGCCCATACCAGTCGCGCAAGCCCGCAAACCAGCGCTCAAAACCGCTGGGCGCGCTGTGTTTGACGCGCAGGTAGCGGGCACAGAGCATGGGCGTGAGGGTCAGGGAGACGAGGCCGGAGAGGAGGATGACGACGGCAATGGTTACGCCAAATTCGCGAAAGAGGCGCCCGATGATGCCGCCGAGGATGAGAAAGGGGAGAAAAACCACCGCCAAGGATAGGGTCATGGAGAGCACGGTAAAGCCGATTTCGGCGCTACCGGCAAAGGCCGCGGCTTCTGGCTCCTCGCCGTGTTCCTCGTGGCGGGCGATATTTTCCAGCATCACCACCGCGTCATCGACCACAAAACCCACCGCCAGGGTCAGGGCAAGCAGGGTTAGGGTGTTGAGGCTGTAGCCGAGCAGCGAAATGACGGCGAAGGTGCCGAGGATGGAGGAGGGAATGGCGAGGGCACCGATGAGGGTAGGGCTACCCCGGCGTAGAAAGAGCCAGAGCACCGCCGCAACGAGGACGGAGGCGAGGAGCAGAGTGAACTCCACTTCCTGCACAGCGGCACGGATGTAACTCGCCTTGTCATACACGACTTGCATCTTCGCCCCGCCGGGCAGGCCGGCATTGAGGGCGGGCAGGCGCTTGGCGATGGCATTGGAAATCGACACCGTGTCGGAGCCCGGCTGCCGCACTACCGCCAGGATCAGGGCCCGATCCTTGCCGATCCAACTGGCAATCTGGTCGTTGTCGACGCCATTTTCCACCGTGGCGACATCGGCCAGGGGCACCACCGTCGTGCCCTTCTCGAGCACCGGCATTTGCGCGAAAGCGCTGGCATCGTGCAGCTGCCCATGCACATTCACGGCATAGTTGCGGGCCGCACCGAGGAGGGTACCCTGGGGCAGGTTGACATTATGGCTACCGATGGCCGCATCCAGGGCCTGGAGGGAGATCCCCCGCGCCTGCAACGCAAAGGGATTGGCATGGATGCGCACCGCATAATTCTGCTCGCCAAAAACCTCCACCTGCGCGACTCCAGGAACCCCCGTGAGCGCCGGTACTACCCGATCGACAGCGTAGGCATTGAGCTTGTAGATCGGCATGTTGGGCGCCGAGAGGGCAATGAATTCGATGGGTGCGGCCGAGGGGTTCATCTGTTTGACAAAGGGTAGACTCGGCATTCCCGGCGGCAGCAGATGCTGCGCCTGGGTGACGGCATTTTCGACGTTTTGGGTAGCGACATCGATATTCTGGCTGAGGTCGAACTGCAGAATGATGCGGGTGGACCCCTGACTACTGGTGGAGCTCATTGCCGAAAGACCAGGAATGGCCTGAAACTGCTTCTCTAGCGGTGTGGCGACGGCGCTGGCCATGGTTTGCGGGCTGGCGCCCGGGAGGCTCGCCGACACCAGCACCGTGGGAAAATCCACGCTCGGCAGCAGGGATACTGGCAGGTTCTGGAAGGCAAAGAGGCCATAGAGCACCATCCCTAGGCTAAGGATGATGGTCAGCACCCGGCGGCGAATGAAGAGGGCGGAGAGGTTCACTGGGCAGAGTCCGCGGCCGGCTGTCGATGGGGGTGGCTACCCGCTGCCCCGGCTTTGGGCAGGAGCACCTTGACCCCCGGATAGATCCGCGCCGGTACCGGATAGATTACCTGCGCATTGGGAGCGAGGCCGGAGACCACCGCCTTATTGGCATCTTCCCAAAGCACCTGCACCGGCTGGCTTTGCACTACGCCCTTGGGGGCGAGGTACACAAAATTGCCCGAGCTACCCTGCTGCACCGCAGCAACGGGCAGGGTCAGGGCGCTTTGCAATTGCGCTACGGGCAGTTGCACCTGCACAAACTGGCCGGGCCAGAGGCGATTTTGGGCATTGGCGGCCTGCGCCTGCACACTGACGGTCGCCGTCGTCGCGCTCACGCCATTGTCGATGATCTGTATCGTACCGTGATCGAGAATCTCGGCGCCTTGCTCATTCTCGATCAACACCGGCCAGGCCTGATCCTTGGCGCGGCGGGCAGCGGGAAGGAGATTTTGCGGAATCTGGAAATCGATGCCGATGGGGTTGAGCTGATTGATGGTAGCCAGCTGTGTTGCATTGGCGACGAGGAGGTTGCCGGGCTTGACCAGAGCCATGCTGATGCGGCCACTGATGGGGGCGGTGATACGGGTGTAGCTCAAGGTGAGGGCGGCTTGTTGTACCGCGGCTTCGTCCGCCTGCACCGCCGCTGCCCCCGCCTGCGCCTGGGAGACCGCCTGATCATAGCTTTGCCGAGTAATGAAATCCTTCTCCACCAGCGGCTTGTCTTGGGCAACCACGGTGGCGCTGTAGCGCGCGCTGGCGCGCGCCGAAGCCAGATTGGCCTGGGCCTGGGCCAGACTCAGCCGGGCCTGCGTCGGGTCGATCTGAAAGAGTAGCTGTCCTTTCTGTACGAGGCCGCCCTGCTGAAAGTACATTTTCTGTAGCACCCCCGAGGTTTGCGGCACCAGGGTCACGGTTTGCAGCGGTGTAACCGTCCCCAGAAAGCTCTGGTAGTGGGTCATCGCCTCTTGCTGCGGCCGAATCAGTCGTACCTGGGTGGGGGCGAAGTCGTGCTTGCCGCCATGCCCCGAGTGTCCTTGCGAACAGGCCCCCAGAGCCAGGGTGCAAACGATCAGGGCGCTGCGGCGCAGGGCAGGAGCGAGATTCATGGTTGGGCGTCTCCCAAGGGCATGCCAACGGCTTGGCTGAGGGTCGCCAAGCCGACGTAACTTTTCACCAAGTCGCTGATGAGGGTGTAGCGATCCTGGGCCAGGGTCGCCTCTGCCTGCAGCACATCTTGGATGGTCGCTTGCCCCACCTTGTATTGGGCGATCACCACCTCCAGGGCCTTGCGCGCATTGGCAAGGCCCGCGGCAGCACCGGGGTAGGCAGCGACGCTGCCCTGAAAATTGTGGTAGTCCTGCCAAACTGCGCTCAGGGTGTTGAGGCGGGTGTTAACCAGGTTGGCGGCATCCTCCCGCGCCAGCGCCTCGTTTTGCCGTACCTGGTAATGGTTGTTGAAACCGGTGAAGAGCGGCACGGTGAGGGTCAGGCCCAGGGTCCAGGTGTCGCCGGGGTTGAATCGGCTTTGGAACTGATAGCCGTAGGTGCCGGTAAAGGCCAAGCTGGGTAGACCGCTGGCCCGGGCCGAGCGCACATTCGCTTGTGCTGCCGCTAGCTGCGCCCGGGATGCCAGCAGAGCGGGGTTGACCTTTTCCGCGCTCTGTAAGAGCTCCTCTACGGACTGTTGCAACTGCGGCGGGCCCTGCGCCTCCCACTGCAGCGGCGCGATCTGGATTTGGCTGTCGGGGGGCACACCAATCGCCGCCGCCAGGCTGCCGATTCCTGCAGTTACCGCCTGCTGCTGCGCCGCCAGGGTAGATTGCGCCTGCGCCAGGGAGGCACGTGCTTGGTAGAGATCCCCAATCGTTGCCTGCCCAGCCCGGTGCAGGACCTCGGCGGCCTCCAAGGCCTTTTCGTTCTCGGCAACACTACGCTCGTCGGCATGTAAGAGGGCTTCGTTACCCAAGAGGTTGTAATACGCCTGGGTAACGTTGAAGACCACCGTCTGCAGGGTCTGGTTCTGGGTATAGCCCGCTACCCATTCCTGGGCTTGGGCGGCATCTACCTTGGCGCGGCGCAGACCAAATTCCCACAAGGTATAGCTCAGGGTAAAGCTGGGGTTGACGCTATTGCGGGCGGGGACGCTAAAGCCATTGGTGGCCACCGCCTGTGCTCGCCGCGCCGAGGTATTTAATGTCAGGCTGGGCAGCCAAGCGCTCTCCGCCATTCCCAGCCCCGCTGCCTGGGCGCGCAACGACTCCCAGGCCGCCGCCGTCTGCGGATTGTGGGCGAGGGCAAAGGCAGAGAGGGCCGGCAGGCTCCAAACCTTGCTGGCATCGGCGGCGGTCCACGACGCCAGCGGGCGCAGCGCGGGCAGTGTCTCGACCCCCTTCCAGGCCTCTCCCGGATGCGCGGGCAAGCCTGCCTCGCTGCCGAGAGGGTCGTCGAAGAGCACCCCAATCCCGGCTTGGGCAGCACTGCTTGCGGCAAAAAGAAGCGCGATCATCCAACGCCAGCGCATCGGTCAGCCTTTCTCGGAGTAGAATCGCGCGTATTTTGGCGGAAAAGTGGGCGCGGAGATAGCTCGACGCTGCCGCGAATCTGTTGGCAAATGTAACAAAGTTGCTTGATTTTCGAAAAACTTTTTTGCTGGTAAGCGGCTTGGGGAACTTCGTAAGCTAAGGCCCTGAGCAGTAAGGCTCGCTTTTGGGAGAACACGCATGATTCGCAAACCGCTTCTATCCGCTCTATTTCTTACTAGTTTGTTGACGGTTCCGCTACTCAGCAGCGCCGCCGATATGCCGCCTCCGCCTCCAGGCGGACCGATGATGCCGCATCCCCACGGCATGCCGGGCTGGCACGGGCAGAAGATGATGGCCAATGCGCCGGTCCCCATGCTCATGCCCATCGTTTGGCGCCACGCCGTCGAACTGCAGTTGACCCCCAGCCAGGAAAAACAGCTGAAATCTTGGCGGGAGGAACAGAAGACCCAGTGGCAGAGCCAGCGGACGCAGACCGAAAACCACAACCGTGCCCTGCGCGATGCCCTCTTGCGTGGCGAAACCGGCAGTGCCCTCAAGCCCCTGCAAGAGGCCGTTGTGCAGGATCATGCGGCCATGCTGCAGCGCGGCATCGCCCAGGTCGAATTCCTGCATAAACTGCTGACTGCCGAGCAGTGGCAGAAAGTTACCGGCATCTATGCCAAAATGGCGCATTGGCAGCCTGGTAAGGAGGGGTGGCACAAACCGTGACGACGACTTCCCGCATTCTCTTGGTGGATGACGACGCCAAGCTGCGCAACATCCTCCTGCGCTACCTGGAATCGCGGGGCTACACGGTGCATAGCGCCGCCTCGGCGGCGCAGATGGACCGCCTCCTGGAGCGGGAGCATTACGATCTCCTGCTCCTCGATGTGATGATGCCCGGCGAAGATGGTTTTCAGATCTGCCAGCGACTGCGTCAGCAGGAGTCGCTATTGCCGATCATCATGCTCACTGCCCGCGGTGATCTCGACGACCGCATCCAGGGCCTGTCCATCGGTGCCGACGACTACGTGCCCAAACCCTTCGAGCCCGAAGAGCTTTTGGCGCGCATCGGCGCCGTGCTGCGTCGCAGTCAAGACAGCAGCAAGGTCGAGCCGAGCCCCGGCGCAATCGACTTCGGCCCCTTCCACCTCGCCCTCGACTACCGACGTCTGTACCGCGACGGCCAGGAAATTCCCATCACCGAGACCGAATTCGCCCTGCTCCGCGCCCTTGCCGAGCATCCTTGGCAGACCCTGTCGCGCGACAAACTCTTGGGCATGATCCACGGCCACAGCGAAGATATTCCCGGACCGCGGGGTATCGATGTCTTCATCTCCCGTTTACGACGGATAATTGAGGAAGACTCCGCCAAGCCCCGCTACCTGCAAACCGTCTGGGGGCGTGGCTATGTCTTTGTGCCCGATGCCGGCAGCGCGGATCGCCATTCTTGAAACTGCCGCGCTTCTGGACCGATAGCCTTTTCGGACGCATCTTTTTGCTCATCGGTGCCCTGCTTCTCCTCAGTCAGCTGGCGGTGTACTGGTATTTCAATCTCTACCTGGGTAACCCACAGGCGCGGCACCTGGCGCAAAACTGGGCGCAGGTGCTGACCTTGAGCAGCGCCCTCGATGTTGGCGAGGCAGAATGGTTGGCCCCGCGCCTGGCGCGCATCGGTGTGGCCTTCTATCCCCTCGAGGAGATGCGCGGCAAGCCTCCCGACAATCCCATGCTGGCGCGCGCGGTGCAGCTCCTGCATGGAATGGGTTGGCCGCAGGCAGAGGTGCGTGTCGATCATCGCCGCGACTTGTTATGGATCGATCCCAATCCGGAGAGCCGGGTGGCGGTGGCCATGCCCATGCCCAAAGCGCCACCCGGTCCCTCACCGCAATGGTTCAAGCTCAGCGCCATCCTCCTGCTTTCGCTCCTCGGGGCCTACCTGATCGTTCGCCAGATCACCGCCCCTTTGCGGCGACTGGTGCAGGCCCTGGTCGAAAAGCGCGGGCGGGAAGGACCGGTGGAGCTGCCGGTGGAAGGACCGGCGGATATTCAGCACTTGGCCAGCGAACTCAATCTTGCCCTACGGGAGCGCTATGAGCTCCTCGAAGAGCGGGAAATGGTGCTACTCGGTGTGTCCCACGATCTGCGCACCCCTCTCACCCGCATGCGCATGCTGGCAGAATTCCTCCCGGGCGATGCCGGAGAGATTCGCCAGGAACTCGTCGATAATCTCTGGGAGATGGACGAGACCCTGCATCAGTTTCTGGACTATGTGCGCAGCGGCCAGGAGGAAGCTGCAGAGGAGATCGATTTGGCCGCCTTCCTGCAGCAGTTTACCGAGCAACAGGGGCAGGACCTGCACTGGCAGGCGGCGGAACGGGAGCCGATCTATGTATCGGTGCCTCCCGTAGGGCTGCGACGGGTGCTGCAGAACTTGGTAGAAAATGCCCGTCGCCACGGAGAGCCCCCCATCGAGTTGCTCCTTACCCCTCTTGGCCGGGAAGCGGAGATCGAGTTGCGCGATCACGGCCCGGGAATTTCGGAAGAAAAACTGGCTTTGCTGGGCAAACCCTTTGCCCTGGCCGGACGCGGTGGCGGCACCGGCTTAGGGATAGCCATCATTCAGCGGATTCTGCAGCGGGTGGGGGGCTCGATCCGCTTTGTCAATGCCGAAGATGGCGGCTTACGGGTGCTCCTGCGGCTGCCCGTGCGCAGCGGCTGAGGCTTGCTGGGGGCAAAGCTTTTTCAGCTCCGCCAATTCTTTGGGATCGAGCCTCTGCCAGGCGATATTGCCGCAGCGTCCGGCTATTGCCCCCTCGAGGGTACCCTGCTGGGAGATGCTCGGTGCAACGGTAAAACTGGGCACCGAAACCGCGCTACCGACGGGGGTGACGGATTGCAGGCCCGCCGCTGCACTGCTGCTGGGCGCGGTAACTGGGCTCGTACCGGAAGGATGCAGCCAGAGAAAGAAAAAGCCGACCATCGCGATCAAGGTCAGGATGACGATGACCACGAGCATCCACGATGACTTGCTGCCGCTTCGTGTGTTCACACCTGCGCCTCCGTGCTCTCCTCAGGAGAGTTGTTCCAGGGCCACAATACCCAAGGCTAGCCACTTGCTGCCGGAAGCAAACTGTATCTGAATCCGGCCCTGGCGCCCACCGCCCTCAAAATCGAGTACAGTTCCCTCTCCAAAAACCGGATGCCGCACCCTGGCGCCCAAGGGATAGGGGCAGTCGCTGCGCGCAGAAGCTGCGGGAATGGGGATTGGCCGGCTGATTCGCGCCCGCGGCCGCAACTCCTCGACCTCTTCCGGTGGTAGATCGCGCAAAAAGCGGGAGGCCATGGCCATTCTTTCGCTACCGTGCAGGCGACGACTCTCGGCGTAACAAAGCACCAGCTGCTGCATGGCGCGGGTCATGCCCACGTAGCAAAGCCGCCGCTCCTCCGCTAGGCCCGCCGGGTCTTCGAGGCTGCGCTGGTGGGGGAACAGCCCTTCCTCCAGGCCGACCAGAAAGACCAAGGCAAACTCCAGGCCCTTGGCGCTGTGCAAGCTCATCAGCTGCACTGCATCTTGCCAGGCCTCCGCCCCACCCTCACCCGCCTCGAGGGCGGCGTGGGTCAGAAATTCGCCCAAGAGATCGCCGGGTACCGGGTTCAGCTCCCGCAAACCCGCCGAGCTATCGCTCAGGGCAAAGGTGCGCGCCGCGTTGATCAGTTCTTCGAGATTTTCCAGACGGCCCTCGCCACGATCCCCATCACGGGCGTGCCAGTCGCGCAGGGGCACTTGCTCGAGGACCAGGCTGACCTGTTCGTCGAGACTGCGGTCGCGGCATCGTTCTGCCAACTGGTCGATGAGGTTCAGAAAGGCCTGCAGTTTGGGCTGCTGCAGTTCGCCTGCCGCCTGCCACAGGGAGAGGCCGCGCTCCTGGCTGTATTGGCGCAGACGCTCGAGGGTAACGGCGCCAATGCCGCGCGCCGGCAGGTTGACTACTCGCTCAAAGGCGGCATCGTCGTGGCGGTTGAGTACCAGGCGCAGGTAGGCAAGAGTGTCCTTGATTTCTGCCCGCTCGAAAAAGCGCAGGCCGCCATAGACCCGGTAGGGAATCCCCTCGCGCAGCAGATGTTCTTCAAAAGGCCGGGATTGGGCATTGGAACGATAAAGAATGGCGCAATCCTCGCGTTTGCCCCCTTTTGCCACCCAATCCTGGATGCGGGCAACCACGAAGCGGGCTTCATCCTCTTCGTTGTAGGCCCGGTACAGCTGTACCGGACTGCCGCCGCTACGGGCGGTCCACAAGGTCTTGCCCAAGCGCTCGGCATTGTGGGCAATGACCGCATTGGCAGCGGCCAGAATGGGTGCGGTGGAGCGATAATTCTGTTCGAGGCGGACGAGGCGGGCGCCGGGGTAGTCCTGACTAAAGCGGAAGATATTTTCTACTTCGGCACCGCGCCAACCGTAGATGGACTGGTCATCGTCCCCCACCACAAAAATTTGCCCGTGCGCCGCCAAGGCGTGCAGCCATTGGTACTGGACGGCATTGGTATCCTGAAATTCGTCGACCAAAACATGCTGAAAGCGCTCTTGGTACTGCGCCAGCAAGGCCTTGTCCTGCCATAGGCGCAGCGCAAGGAGCAGCAAATCGGCAAAATCCACGGCCCCGGCGCGCTCCTTGAGCAGCTCATATTGTCGGTAGACCGCCAGTACCGCTTCCGGCAGGCTGGGGTCGCGGCGCAAGTCGTCTGGAGCGATACCGCCATCCTTCCAGCGTCCGATGCGGGCGGCGAGTTGCCGCGGATTCCAGTATTTGTCGTCGAGACCGAGATCCTTGAGGGCACGGCGAATCAAGCGCTGGCTGTCGTCGGCGTCGAGCACCTGAAACTGGGCGGGCAGACCCACTAGCCCATGATGCAGGCGCAAAATGCGATGGGCGATGCCGTGGAAAGTCCCCATCCACAATCCGTGCAGGTCGATCTGCACGAGCTGCGCGAGGCGCTGGCGCATAGACTGGGCGGCCTTGTTGGTAAAGGTGACGGCAAGGATTTGCCCTGGGTGTGCCCCTTCTTCGAGGAGATGGGCGATACGGCTGGTGAGGACGCGAGTTTTTCCCGAACCAGCCCCGGCGAGGACGAGGACCGGCCCCGGCGGAAGGGATACCGCTTCCTGCTGGCGCTCGTTCAATTCCATGAGCGCCCTCCAGATACCTTGAAAAGCGACGCGAAGGTCCCCATCTCCGCCACAAGATTCCTGTTTGCCATGGCGGCATGATACGGGGGGATTTCTTGGAATACAAAGACTACTATCAGATTCTCGGGGTGGCGCGGGATGCCGATGCCGATGCCATCAAGGCGGCCTACCGCAAGATGGCGCGCAAATATCACCCGGATGTGAGCAAGGAGAAGGACGCCGAAGAACGTTTCAAGGAGGTCCAGGAGGCCTACGAGGTACTCAAGGACCCGGAGAGTCGCCGCGCCTATGACCAGCTTGGCAGCAATTGGCGCGCTGGCCAGGAGTTTCGCCCGCCGCCGGGTTGGGAGAATTTTGCGCATGGCTTTGCCGGTGGCGGCGCAAGCGGCTTCAGCGACTTTTTTGAGGAGCTCTTTGCCCAGCAGCGCCGAGGGGCTGGCGGTTTTCGTATGCGTGGCGAAGACAGCGAAGCCGAATTGGCGGTCCGCCTGGAGGATGTCGCCCGGGGAGCGCAGCGGGAAATCAGTCTACAAGTGCCGGTGACTGGCCCCGACGGCAGGGTGCGACGGGAGAACAAAAAGCTCTCGGTCAAAATTCCCGTGGGTATCGCCCAGGGCCAGCGCTTGCGCATCGCCGGGCAAGGCCAGCCGGGGATGGGGGGTGGCCCAAATGGCGATCTCTACCTACGCATCGTCTATGCGCCGCATCCGCAGTTTCGCGCCGAGGGCCGAGATCTCTATCACGACTTGGCGATCAGTCCCTGGGAGGCGGTCCTTGGCGCCAGCGTGTTGGTGCCGACTCTGGACGGGAGTGTACGCGCCAAGGTGCCTGCCGGTAGCAGTAGCGGGCAACGCCTGCGCCTGCGCGGTAAGGGCCTCCCTGGCGCCCAGGGTAAGACGGCAGGGGATCTCTACGCAGTCTTACAGATTGTGGTGCCCAAGGAGCTCAGCGCCGAAGAGCGCGCTCTCTGGGAACAACTGGCGGCGCAAAGTAGCTTCCGGCCGCGCGGCTAAACCTGACCAGCCACCCGGCCGCGGCCACTGCGTTTGGCTTCAAAAAGGGCCCGATCGGCGGCGGCAATCAGCTCATCCGGGCCTTGCATGCCGGGCTGGCGGCTGGCGATGCCAATGCTCACCGAAATCGGGCCAGGGAGTTCGCGCCAAGCTTCCGGTTCCGCCAAGCGGTTGCAGATACGATTGGCGAGGGCTTGCATACCGCTCGGTCCAGTCTCAGAGCAGATGATCAAAAATTCATCGCCCCCTAGGCGGCAGGGAATGTCCTGCTCCCGTAACAACTCCTCGAGGATGCGAGCAACTCGCCGCAATACCCGGTCACCCGCCTCGTGTCCCTCGGTATCGTTGATTTCCTTGAAGTGATCCAAATCCAGGAGCATGAGACCGAGTTCGCTGTTCCGGCTCTCGCAGATCGCCCATTCCTGCGCCAGCCGTTCTTCGGCGTAGCGGCGATTACGCAATTCCGTGAGCGGATCAGTCCATGCGACTTGCCGCAGGTTGCGATTCTTTTCCACCAAGGAATCCGCTAAAAGCTGCATGCGTTGCTGGCCAATGGCATAGTTGCGTCGCCCCTCGCGGCGTCGCTCGGCCAAGTGTAAGTGTTTTTGCAGACGTTCGGCGCTCAGGGGCAAAATTTCGTAGGCGTCGACGGCAAAGCGAAAAAGTCGGCTCTCCTCCTCAGCAGAAAGCGGGTCGCGGCCGAGGAGCAACAAGTAGGGCCCAAGAATGGGATCCAGACCGTTCAGAATCCCCTCGTCGACGGCAGGCTGGGCCGGATCCCGTGCCAGAATCAGCAAGTCCCAATCAGAAGAATTCAGCTGCAAGGGGTCGACGTTGCGTGCCAACATTTGCGGCACGATGCCAAGTTTTGCAAAAAGAGCTGCGCAGGCGCCGATCTGATCTCCCAAGCCCTCGCCAATACAGGCCACCTGTAGAGCCGAGGGAGGCGCTGGCTCCACTGTCGCCCCATTCTCCTCCCAGCCAGTCACCGCGCTACGCACGGTTTCGGCCTCTTGCAGCAATTCGCGCCAGCGTGGCCAGGCCGCCAGCAGC
Organism: Candidatus Igneacidithiobacillus taiwanensis; assembly: GCF_031962545.1. Classification (NCBI taxonomy): domain Bacteria; kingdom Pseudomonadati; phylum Pseudomonadota; class Acidithiobacillia; order Acidithiobacillales; family Acidithiobacillaceae; genus Igneacidithiobacillus; species Candidatus Igneacidithiobacillus taiwanensis. The sequence continues at coordinate 28,297 of NZ_JAVRKK010000012.1, read as the reverse complement.
CGGCGTAATTCTTCGTCGATGGCCTCCCGACTGAGGCCGAGATAGTTCATTTCTTGGCGAAGCTTGCGGGCATCGTCCTGCCACTGCGGGTTGTTTTGCAAACAGACCCCGGCCATCGCCTGGCCAAGGCGTAAGAGATGAATCAAAAAGATGCTACGCGTTGCCTGGGGGGTACCCAGTAATCCTTCGGGATAACTTTGATGGAGTACGACTTCCACGAAAATTCCTGGTAACCCCCAATCTTCGAGCAGGAGCGCAGAGAGTTCGTCTTGGTCGATCTCAAAGAGGTTGCGCTCCTGCTGGCGGCATTCCTGCTCGCTCTTCTCGGCGCAGCTGGCGAGTAGCGCGGTATAACTTTCTGGAAAGAGACTGGCGAGGGCCAGGCGGCCGATGTGGGCGAGCAGCGCGACAACGAAAATCTCATCGGCATTCACCCGCCCAAGCCGCTCGGCAACCGCTTGTACCGCTAGTGCGGTAAGCAACGACTGTGACCAAAATAGCCGGTACGGAAAGCCGTCCACTCGCGCTGCCGAGCTTTGGATAAGCGCCAGAGCCAGCACCAAGCGCTTGATCTGCACCTGCCCAAGAATGAAGATGGCGTCACTGACCGAGACTACCGGCCGTGAGCGGGCACGCGCCGAGGCATTGGCAAGTTGTAACAGCTTGGCGTTGGTGGCTGGGTCCGATTGCAGAACTCGCGCTAGTTCCCGATTATCGACCTCCTCCTGCTCCAGCAAGCGCAAGGCCTCGAGATACACTCCTCGGGGCGACGGTAGCCGTCCTCCGGCGCGGTAGCGGGCCAACCAATCGGCATTTTTCATCATAACGACCTTACGATTATGAATTGGCCAAGTAATTAGTTTATTTTTGACAAAACGCTACGCCCTCCAGGGTACTCTGCCATTGACTCTCGGCATTTCCAGCGCTAACTGGTGCGGGCATGGTGGCGAGAAGGGCCGGCCCCATGACCCGTGGTGTTGGCTGGATGGCCGACGAGCGCAGTTCGACACGTTCAATCCCGCCCCAACCCAGGCCCAGGTCTGAGCAGGCGGACTCGGCGTCGCTACGGAATCTTTGCAATAGCTCCTTGCGCGCCTGTGCCTCCGCCGCGCGGATATTGGCCGCCGACGGCAGCGTTTGCAGCGAGAGTAGTTGCAAACGCGATTGCAGGGTCGCGAGCACCGGTAGGAGTATACTGGGGGCAGCGTGCAGTTGCAGTTCGCCACGCAGCTGCCAACCTTTGCCGTCGGCAAGACGCTCGCTTGCATAGTTGCCGAGCTGCCAATGTATTTGCGGTGTTGTTGCCAACTCCTTTTCCGCCCAACGCAGCTTCTCATTGACCTGTTGCGCCGCATCGGCGGCATGCGGCGCTTGCGCTTCGGCAGCAAGCTCGGCGTGCAGTTCGGTTGCGGGCACGCGGAAAGACTCATCGAGGTGCAGACTGATCTGCGGCGCCGGCATTGCGGCTGCCAAGGCAGGCAGGGAGACCGCAAAAAAAGACAGGGCGGCGAGACTGGGTGACCCTAGTCGATGCATGGGAGTACTCCTCCTGAGCGTTGTAGAAAAGTTTTGGCCGAAACAAGCGTTATGCAACGCCATGTGCGGCGTCGGATTTTTGTCTTCCTTCCCGCGGAGTCGTTGCTATAATCGCGCGATCGAAGACCATAAGCAAAGGGAGAGAAAATGCGCCAGTTCTTTAAGGATTTCAAAACATTTTTGCAACGCGGTAGCGTGATCGACTTGGCTGTGGCTTTCGTCATCGGCACTGCCTTTTCGGCAGTAGTCACTTCCCTCGTCAAAGATATCATCATGCCGCCTATTGGCCTCATCCTTGGCAAGGTGGATTTCAGCAACCTCTTTTTGGTATTACACGAAGGGAAGACACCGGGGCCCTACGTTACCTTGGCGGCTGCGGAAAAGGCCGGGGCGGTTACCTGGAATTATGGTCTTTTCATCATGGCCGTAATCAGCTTTATCATCATCGCGCTGGTAATTTTTAGTTTGGTACGGGTCGTCAACCGGCTTTATCCCAAGCCCGCTGCCCCGGTAAGCACCAAAGAATGTCCGTTCTGCCATACCGATGTCCCCCTTGCTGCTACCCGGTGCCCCAACTGCACCTCGCAGTTGAGCGATACGCACTAGCGTCGTGCTGATCCGGCTCCTTCTTGCCTTTCTGGCCGGGATCCCGGTCGGGGTTCTCTTATACTGGCTCTGGTCGCGCGCCAGGGTGCAAGCACAGCTCTTGGCGTTGCAGCAGAGCGAGCAAACCGTCGTCGATCTGCGCGCTTCCTTGCTACAGCGGCAGGAAGAGCTGCGTTTGCAGAATCAGGAGAAGGAGCGCCTGCGCGAGGACTTACATGACCTGCAAGTGCAGGCAGCTGCATGGGAGGCGCGGCTCGCAGAGGCAGAAGCCTTGCGCCAAGAGTATGCCTCCCTCCTCGCGCAAAACCGGATGCAGGATCGCCAGCTCGCAGAGCTCCAGGAGCGCTTGCAGCAGGAGGCGCGGCAGGCAGAAGAAAAACAAGCCCTGCTGCTCGCCGCCCAGGAGCGTTTGCAACAGACCTTCAGCGCTCTTTCGGGCGATGCCTTGCGTCGCAACAACGAAGATTTTTTGCGCCTTGCCCAAGAAAAGCTCGGTCAATTTCAGGAGCAGGCGCGGCAAGATTGGGAACTGCGGCAACAAGGTTTTGGACAATTGGTACAGCCGGTGCGCGAGTCTCTGGGTAAAATGAACGAGCGTCTCGATGCCCTAGAGCAGGTACGGGCTGGCGCCTACAGTGCCTTGAGCGAGCAACTACGTGGGCTCGTGCAGGATCATCTTCCCCGTTTGCACCGCGAAACTGCGGCCTTGGTCAAGGCCTTACGCCAGCCGGCGGCGCGCGGGCGTTGGGGGGAGATGCAGCTACGGCGTGTAGTGGAAATGGCAGGCATGGTCGACCATTGCGATTTTGTCGAGCAGGCCAGCATGCAAACGGAACAAGGGCAGCAGCGTCCGGATCTGGTGGTGCACCTGCCCGGCGGCAAGGAAATCGTCGTCGATGCCAAGGCGCCGCTCAATGCCTACCTGCAGGCGGTGGAGGCGGAGTCGGAAGAGGAGCGCCAGCAGTGGCTGCACAAGCATGCCGCCGAGCTCCGCACCCATCTTCAGCAATTGGGCCGCAAATCCTATTGGGAACAACTGCCAAGCCCGGAATTTGTGGTCTTGTTCCTGCCCGGGGAAGATTTTTTCAGTGCCGCCCTGCAAATGGATCCGGCCCTGATCGAATATGGCATGGAACAGAAGGTCCTGCTGGCCACCCCCACCACTCTCATTGCCTTGTTGCGGGCGGCGGCCTACGGCTGGCGCCAGGAAGTAGTAGCGGCCAATGCCCAGGCCATTAGTGCTCTGGGGCGCGAGCTGTACGACCGCCTGCTGACCATGAGCAACCATTGGAGCAAGCTGGGACGCCAACTGCAGAGTGCCGTGCAGTCTTATAACCAAGCTACGGCATCTTTGGAGGCCCGCGTTCTCGTTTCGGCACGTAAATTTGCCGACCTCGGTGCGACCAGCGCTGACCGCGAGATCTCCGTCTTGGAGCCAGTGGAGTTGCAGGTGCGGGAACTGCAGCGCCGCGAGCCTAGCGACGACGCGCTTACGGCCGCGTCGCCTGGCTCAGGGCCAGGGGCAGGCTGAAGATCACTTTCTCCTCCACCCCTGGCAGTTCCTGCGGCCGCTGTGCGCCCCAACTCTCCAGGGTGGCGATGATTTCCTGGACGAGGCTCTCCGGTGCCGAAGCCCCGGCGCTGATACCGATGCGCGGGTCACCGGCAAACCACTCGCGCCGTAGTTGGCTGGCGTCCTCGATGAGATGGGTGGTGGTTCCCAGGCGCAGACCGAGTTCGGCGAGGCGGCTGGAGTTGGAGCTATTGGGCGCGCCCACCACCAACAGGATATCGACCGCCGGGACGAGTTTCTTGACGGCATCCTGACGGTTTTGGGTAGCGTAGCAGATGTCGTCTTTTTTTGGCCCCTGGATGGCTGGAAAGCGCTCGCGCAGGGCCTGGATCACCTCGGCGGTATCGTCCATGCTCAGGGTCGTTTGGGTGATGTAGGCCAGACGCTCCGGGTTGCGGGGCTGCAAGCGCGCAACGTCGGCAACCGTAGAGACCAAGTACATCATCCCTGCCTCCACCTGGCCCATGGTGCCTTCCACCTCCGGGTGGCCGGCATGGCCGATAAGGACCATTTCCATGCCTTCGCGGCTGTATTTCTTGACCTCCATGTGCACCTTGGTAACCAGGGGGCAGGTGGCGTCGAAGACGGTCAGGCCGCGCTCCTCGGCGCGCTGACGCACCGCCAGGGGCACGCCGTGGGCGCTGAAGATGACCGTGGCGTCATCCGGAACTTCGTCCAGCTCCTCGACAAAGATGGCACCGCGATTACGCAGGTCTTCGACTACATGCCGGTTGTGCACGACTTCGTGGCGCACATAGATGGGGGCGCCAAACAATTCCAATGCGCGCTCGACGATTTGGATGGCCCGATTGACGCCGGCACAGAAGCCGCGCGGATTGGCTAACAAGATATCCATGCGATCCAACTCCTTGGGATTTTGCCCATGGTCCAGCGCCAGCAACGTGCTGTCAACCGAGGTCACCGTAACGTCCTTGGAGGACGGCCAGGATTGCCAATGGGGCGGTCTCGGCGCGCAGGATCCGTGGTCCCAGGCGCAGTCCGTAAAAGCCTTTCTCCCGCGCGCTGGCGATTTCCTCGGCGGCTAGTCCGCCCTCGGGGCCCGTGAGGATAGTGACCGAGTTTGGCGATGTTTCTGGCAAGGCGCGCAAATTGCTGTCGGCCGCGGCATCGAGAACCAAGCCGAGCCCCTCCCGGGGACGCGCCAAAAAATCTGCCAAAGCCAGCGGTGCTGCGAGCTGCGGCAAGCGTGTAGCCTGGCTTTGCTCGGCCGCGGCAATGAGGATTTGTTGCCAGCGCTCCTGACGACGCGCTTGCTGCGCCTCCGCCAAGGCAATTTGACAGAAGCGGCTGTGAATCGGTTGGATCGTCGCCACGCCAAGTTCTGTCGCCTTTTGCAATGCCCAATCCCAGCGCTCACCTTTGAGCAAGGGCAGAGCCAGGGTAACGTGCAGAGGGCTTGCGGTATCGCGCTGGCGCGCCGCCTCGACTGCCAGCACGGCGCGTTCACCCTCTACCCCAACCAGTTCCGCTGCATACTCCCAACCGTCGCCCGAGAACAGGGTAAGGCGCTGACCGCGTCGGGCGCGCAGTACCCGCAACAGGTGGTGGCTTGCCGCGGCGGGGAGGAGCAAGCGAGCATCGGCAGGTGGTGCCTCGAGGTAGAGGTGAATCCGTGGCATACGGCTATTGGAGCATGCCACGATCGCCAACGGAAGGATGACCCCAGCTGCGGCCTAGTCTATGCTTTACCCATGAACGGGGACGGCGGCATCGATAGCGATTGGGTGGCTGGGCTGCTGCGCGAGAGCGCGGCCCGCTTCCTGTTGCCCGGTTTCCGGCGTCTTACGGCAACGCGCAAGCCTGATGGCAGTATCGTTACCAGTGCCGACCTCCATAGCCAAAATTTTTTGCAAGAGGCCTTGGCACGGCGCTACCCCGATATTCCCCTGCTCGGCGAGGAGATGACGGCAGCCGAGCAGGCGGAATTGATGCGCAGCGCCAGTCTCCTCTGGTGCCTGGATCCCTTGGATGGTACCAGCAATTATGCCGCTGGCGTGCCGGTTTTTGGTATCAGCCTTGCGCTCCTCGATGGCCAAGGCGCGCGCCAGGGCTGGGTTTATGACCCGATACGTGACGAGCTGTTTACCGCGGTGCGGGGGGGAGGTGCTTTTTGCAACGGCGAGCGTCTGCCGTGTAAGGAGGCGCCGGGGCTGAGTGGCAGCGTCGGTGTTCTCGACTACAAGCGTCTTGCCCCAGAGCTGGCGATTGCCCTCGTCACCCGGCAACCTTTCCATAGTCAACGGAATTTTGGCAGCTGCGTGCTCGAGTGGAGTTGGTTGGCGGCGGGGCGCTACCACTTCTATTTGCACGGTGCGCAACAGCTTTGGGATTGGGCCGCGGGCGGTCTCCTGCTGCAGGAAGCGGGTGGACGGCTCAGCACCCTGGCTGGCGAACCCCTCTGCCCCAATGCCCTCGCCAAGCGCTCGGTTTTGGCCGCCCTCGACCCCCGCTTGCACGCCGCCTGGTCGACTTGGTTGGTGACTGAGTTCCCAAAGAGCCGAGCTTGATTTATCCTTGAAATTATTCATTCGCCACCTGTAAGGACAACCCCCCTATGGCCACCATTCGCAACCTTGCCCTGAGTCTGCTCCCCGTAACCGAATCCGCGGCCCGCGCTGCCAGTGGCTGGATCGGCCGGGGAGAAAAGGAACTGGGAGATGGCGCGGCGGTGGATGCCATGCGGGCGGCCATTGCGCAGGTGCCCATGCGGGGTACCGTGGTCATCGGCGAGGGGGAGAAGGACGAGGCACCCATGCTCTACAACGGCGAGGCGGTGGGTTCCGGCAGTGGCCCGGAAGTCGACATCGCCGTCGATCCCGTCGAGGGTACCACCTTCCTCGCCAACGGCATGCCGGGTTCCATCTGCGTGCTTGCGGCGGCGCCCAAGGGTAGCATGTTCCGCCCCGGCCCAGCCTTCTACATGGACAAGTTGGTGGTGCCAGCGCCGGCGCGGGGCAAGATCGATCCGGCAGCACCCATGAAAGACAAGCTGCATGCTCTTGCCAAGGCGCTGGGCAAGGACGTGAAGGAGTTGCGGATCTTTTTGCTGAAAAAGCCGCGCCATGAAGAAATGATCCGCGAAATTCAGGCAGCGGGTGCCACGGTGCGCCTGCAAACCGATGGCGACGTCAGTGGCGGCATCATGGCTGCCCTGGGCACCAAGGTCGATGCCATGATGGGTATCGGTGGCACCCCAGAAGGCGTCATCACTGCTTGTGCCGCCCGGGCCATGGGGGCGGACATGTTCGGTGCCCTCGCCCCCCAAAAGCCCGGTGAGGCCGAGGCGATTGCCGCTGCTGGTCTCAAGATTGGCCAATGGATGGGTCGGGATGAGCTCGTATCCAGTGACGATGTTCTTTTTGTGGCTACTGGCCTGACCAGTGGCGATATTCTCGATGGCGTGTCCCGCTCGCGCTTTTTTGTCGAAAGCGAGAGCCTGGTGATTTCCGGCCACGATGGCATTCTCCGGCGCGTACGCACCCATCAGCGCGCCGACGACTGATTTCTCTACCAACTAGCTGGTTGGCGTCCCGGCTGCGGGGGCCAACTCTGAGGAGCTGACTATGACCGTATCCCGTAAGCAAATGGCCGACGCCATCCGTATTCTCACCATCGATGCCGTGCAAAAGGCCAACAGCGGCCATCCCGGCATGCCCATGGGTATGGCCGACATTGCAGAAGTTCTCTGGAATGATTTCCTCGTCCACAATCCGAGTAACCCCCATTGGGCTGGGCGAGATCGTTTTCTGCTGTCGAACGGGCATGGCTCGATGCTGCAGTACGCCTTACTGCACCTGAGCGGTTATGACCTCTCCCTCGACGACCTCAAGAATTTCCGACAGTGGCACAGCAAGACCCCAGGGCATCCCGAGTATCGCGACGCCCCCGGCGTGGAAACCACCACGGGCCCTCTCGGCCAGGGGTTGGCCAATGGTGTTGGTATGGCGCTGGCGGAGCAGCTGCTCGCCAAGCAGTTCAACCGCCCCGGCCACGAGATCGTCGACAACTACACTTACGTTTTCCTGGGTGACGGCTGCTTGATGGAAGGCGTGTCCCACGAGGCCTGCTCCCTCGCTGGTGTATGGGGTCTGCACAAGCTCATTTGCTTTTACGACGACAACAATATCTCCATCGATGGCCACGTCGACAACTGGTTTGCCGACGACACCCCGGCACGTTTCGAGGCCTACGGTTGGCATGTCATCCGTGACATCAACGGTCACGATCCCGAAGCCGTCAAGCACGCCATCGTTGCGGCGCGGGCCCAGACCAGTAAGCCGGTGCTCATCTGCTGCAAGACGGTGATCGGCGAAGGCTCGCCCAACAAAGCCGGTACCCACGATGTGCACGGCGCCGCTTTGGGGGCCGAGGAAGTCGCCGCCACCCGCAAGCACTTGGGTTGGCCCTCGGATGAGGCCTTCTTCGTACCGCAAGAGATCTACCAGGGCTGGGACGCGCGCGCCAAGGGCAAGGCGGCCGAGGCGGCTTGGCAGGACAAGTTCGCTGCGTATAAGGCGGCTTTTCCGGCCGAGGCGGCGGAGTTTGAGCGGCGCCTGCGGGGTGAGCCCAGCCCCGCTTTTGATGCGGCCATTGCCAAGGTCATTGCCGATTTCCGCGCCGAAGCACCGAAGATTGCCACCCGTGTTGCCTCGGGCAAGACCATTCAAGGTATTGCCGCGGCGGTACCGGAATTCCTCGGCGGCTCGGCTGACTTGAGTCCCTCCAACAACACCCGCTGGAAAGAGGCGGTGGATCTGGGCAAGCACAAGGTGGAAGGCAATTACATCCACTATGGTGTGCGCGAGTTCGGCATGTCGGCCATCATGAACGGTGTTGCCCTCTACGGCGGCTTCCTTCCCTTCGGTGGCACCTTCCTGATCTTCTCGGATTACAGCCGCAACGCCATCCGTATGTCGGCGCTCATGGGTATCCGCGTGATCTATGTCATGACCCACGATTCCATTGGATTGGGTGAAGACGGCCCGACCCATCAGCCCATCGAGCAGGTGAATAGCTTGCGCTTGATTCCCAACCTGCACGTCTGGCGCCCTGCCGATGCAGTGGAAACCGCCATCGCTTGGGAGTCGTCGGTCAAGCAGGAGCGCACGCCCAGCCTTTTGGCCCTCAGTCGCCAGAATCTTTCGGCGCTGCCGCACAGCGACGCGAGTATCGAGGGCGCGCGCCGCGGCGGCTACGTCATCAAGGCGGCGGCGGGCAAGGAGGAGGGTATCATCCTCGCCAGTGGTTCTGAGGTAGAACTCGCCCTCGCCGCTCAGGCCAAGTTGGCGGAGGCCGGAGTGCATGTGCGGGTGGTGTCGATGCCTTGCCTCGAGATTTTCGACACCCAAGATGCGGCCTATCGCGAAAGTGTTCTGCCCGCCGCCCTGAGTAAGCGTCTGGCGGTGGAGGCTGGTACTTCCGGGCTCTGGTACAAGTATGTGGGGCTACAAGGCGGCGTGGTCGGCATCGACCGCTTCGGTGCCTCCGCTCCGGCGCCAGTGCTCTTCGAGAAGTATGGCTTTACTGTCGCGCACGTCGTCGAGCGCTTCCGGGCACTCTGAGAATTCCATTAGAAACTTTGAGGAGTTAGGGTATGACAATTCGTGTAGGTATCAACGGCTTCGGACGCATTGGGCGTATGGCTTTTCGTGCCATTGCCAAAGAAGCGGAGTTCAAGGAGTTGGAAGTGGTGGCCATCAATGACTTGCTGGAGCCCGCTTATCTTGCCTATATGCTCCAATATGACTCGGTCCATGGCCGTTTTCCCGGAGAAGTGAAGGTCGAAGGCAATAACCTGCTCATCAACGGCAAGACGGTGCGGCTCACTGCCGAGCGTGATCCCGCCAACCTCAAGTGGGACGCCGTGCAAGTGGACTTGGTCATCGAGTCGACGGGTTTCTTTCTTACGGGCGAGACCTGCCAGAAGCACCTCGATGCGGGCGCCAAGAAGGTCGTGCAGTCGGCCCCGTCCAAGGACGACACCCCCATGTTCGTCTATGGAGTCAATCACCAGAAGTATGCCGGCGAGAAGATCGTCTCGGCGGCCTCCTGCACCACCAACTGCCTAGCCCCGGTTGCCAAGGTGCTGAACGATCATTTTGGCATCAAGCGCGGCTTGATGAGCACCGTTCATGCCGCCACCGCCACCCAGAAGACCGTCGACGGCCCCTCGGCCAAGGACTGGCGCGGTGGACGTGGCATCCTCGAGAACATCATTCCTTCCAGCACGGGTGCTGCCAAGGCGGTAGGCAAGGTGATTCCGGAGCTCAACAAGAAGCTCACGGGTATGGCCTTCCGCGTTCCCACTTCCGATGTCTCGGTAGTCGACCTCACCGCCGAGCTCAACAAGGAAGCCAGCTATGAGGAAATCTGCCAAGCCATGAAGGCCGCCAGCGAGGGGCCGCTCAAGGGCGTGCTTGCCTATACCGAGGATGCCGTGGTCTCCACCGATTTCCGTGGCTTCTCGGCCCCTTCGATCTTTGACGCCAAGGCCGGTATCCAGCTCGATCCCACCTTCGTCAAGGTGGTGTCCTGGTACGACAACGAATATGGCTATACCTGCAACATGCTGCGTTTCGTCAAGCATGTAGCGACCCATTGAGGGCTTTGTCATGCAGATTCTGACCTTTGCCGAAGTCTGCCAGCGCGGCGAGGCGCGCGGGAAGCGCGTTTTCATCCGAGCCGATCTCAACGTCCCCCTCGATGACCAGGGCCAGATTACCGAGGATACGCGCGTGCGGGCCTCGGTCCCGGCGGTGCAAATGGCCCTCGACGCGGGCGCGGCGGTGATGATCACCTCTCATCTGGGGCGTCCCACGGAAGGCGAATTCAAGCCCGAAGACTCCCTGGCGCCAGTAGCCAAGCGTCTTGGTGAGCTCCTCGGCAAACCGGTGCGCCTGCAGCAAAATTGGGTGGACGGCGGCTTCGAACTGCATCCCGGCGAGGTGGTGATGTTGGAAAACTGCCGCCTCAACAAGGGCGAAAAGAAGAATGACGATGCCTTGGCGCAGAAGTACGCCAAGCTCTGCGACATCTTCGTGCACGACGCCTTCGGTACGGCGCATCGCGCCGAGGCGAGCACCTATGGCATCGCCAAGTATGCCCCCATCGCTTGCGCCGGCCCGCTGCTCGCCGCCGAAATCGACGCCATTCAGCGCGCTTTGGCCAATCCCAAGCGGCCTTTGATCGCCATCGTTGCCGGCTCCAAGGTCTCGACCAAGCTCACCATTCTCCAAGCCTTGGCAGACAAGGTAGATGGTCTCATCGTCGGTGGGGGTATCGCCAACACCTTCCTGCTTGCTGCTGACCAACCCATCGGCAAGAGTCTGGCGGAGCCAGATTTGGTGGAGGAGGCGCGCAAGGTTATCGACAAGATGAAGGCGCGCGGTGCCGAGGTCCCGATCCCGGTAGACGTGGTGGTGGCGGATCGTTTCGCCGCCGATGCCAAGGCGACAGTCAAGGCGGTTGCGGAGGTTGGCCCCGAGGATCTCATCCTCGATATCGGTCCGAAGACGGCAGAGCAGCTTGCCGACAAGCTCAAAGCCGCGGGCACCATCGTGTGGAATGGGCCGGTGGGGGTCTTCGAGTTCGATGCCTTTGCCAATGGCACCAAGACACTGGCCATGGCTATCGCCGCGAGTCCGGCTTTCTCCATCGCTGGCGGTGGCGACACCCTGGCAGCCATTGCCAAATACGGTATTGCCGACAAGGTTGGGTATATCTCCACCGGTGGTGGGGCTTTCCTCGAAGTTTTGGAGGGCAAGACCCTGCCAGCTTTTGAGATTCTCGAGGCACGCAGCCGGGGGTAATTTTGTGATTCGCCGTACCAAGATCGTGGCCACTCTGGGGCCAGCCAGTTCCTCGCCAGAGGTCATCGATCGCCTGATCGAGGCGGGGCTCGACGTCGTCCGCCTCAATTTCTCCCATGGCAGCGCGGAAGATCACGTGCGGCGGGCGGAGTTGGTGCGGGAGCGCGCCCGCGCCCATGGGCGCGCCATCGGCGTGCTGGCGGATCTGCAAGGCCCCAAGATTCGCATCGGCAAGTTTGTCGACGGTAAGATCCATTTGCGCGAAGGCGATCCCTTCATCCTCGACATTGACTGCACTTTGGGTAACCAAGAGCGAGTCGGGGTCACCTACCCGGAGCTGATCAACGACGTCGAACGCGGTGCCACCTTGCTCCTCAACGACGGCATGATTCAGCTCTGGGTGGAAAAGGTCGAGGGCCGCGAGATCCATACCCGTGTCACCCAAGGCGGCGAGCTCTCCAATAACAAGGGCATCAATCGCGCCGGCGGTGGTCTCACGGCTCCAGCCCTCACCGACAAAGACCGCGAGGATATCATCACCGCGGCGCGGCTGGAGGCTGATTATCTTGCCGTATCCTTTCCGCGTAGCGGCGCGGACATGGACGAGGCCCGACGCTTGTTTCGGGCAGCGGGCGGGCATGGCGCCCTGGTGGCCAAAATCGAGCGTGCCGAGGCAGTGGACGCGATCGAGGATATCCTAGCTGCCTCTGAGGCGGTCATGGTCGCGCGGGGCGACTTGGGTGTGGAAATTGGTGACGCGGCGGTGCCGCCGGTGCAAAAGCGCATCATCGCCATGGCGCATCGCTACAACCGCCTTACCATTACCGCAACGCAGATGATGGAATCGATGATTCATCAGCCGATTCCCACCCGAGCCGAGGTCTCGGACGTTGCCAATGCCGTGCTCGATGGCACCGACGCGGTCATGCTCTCGGCCGAGACCGCCTCTGGTCAGTATCCCGTCGAGGCGGTGGCGGCCATGGCGCGCACTTGCCTCGAAGTAGAGCGGCAGATGCCCTGCCAAGTGGCGGAACCATTCTCGGAACGGCGCCTGGAACGGGTAGATGAGACCATCGCTGCAGCGGCCATTTTGGCGACCCAGCGGGCGCCCATCACTGCCATCGCGGCCTTTACCGAGAGCGGTTCGACGGCGTTGTGGCTGTCGCGAGCCGATTCTCGGGTGCCGATCTATGCCCTGACCCCGCAGGTCTATACGCGGCGCAAGGTAACCCTGTATCGTGGTGTACACCCGGTCAATTTCCCGCAAAGTCGGCACGACGATCCCTTGCAGGTAATGCGTGCTGCCGAGGACGAGCTGCGACGGCGCGGCGCAGTGCGTGACGGCGACCTCATCCTGATCACCATTGGTGAGCCCATCGGGGCGCCCGGTGGTACGAATACCCTCAAGCTGGTACGTGTTGGTGCGGCCAGCCAGGTGTGATGTAAGACGATTTTTTCTACTGCTAGTGAGGTAAGAACGATGGCAATGGTATCCCTGCGGCAACTGCTCGATCACGCCGCCGAGCACGGTTACGGTATCCCTGCATTCAACGTCAACAACCTGGAACAGGTCCGGGCAATCATGGAGGCCGCTGCCGCCGTCGACGCGCCGGTGATCCTGCAGGCTTCGGCTGGCGCCCGCAAGTATGCCGGTGAGCCGTTTCTCCGCCATCTCATCCTGGCGGCGGTGGAAGAATATCCGGACGTTCCCGTGGTGCTACACCAGGATCATGGCGCCAGCCCCGCAGTCTGCATTCAGGCCATCCGCTCCGGCTTTACCAGTGTGATGATGGACGGCTCCCTTCTCGAAGACGCCAAGACCCCGGCCAGCTATGATTACAACGTTGCCGTTACCGCCAAGGTGGTGGAGATGGCGCATGCGGTCGGCGTGTCGGTGGAAGGCGAACTCGGCTGCCTCGGCTCCTTGGAGACCGGCATGGCTGGCGAAGAAGACGGCGTTGGCGCCGAAGGTTGCCTGAGCCATGACCAGCTGCTTACCGATCCCAACGAGGCAGCGCACTTCGTCAAGTCGACCAAGCTCGATGCCCTGGCCATTGCCATCGGCACCAGCCACGGCGCCTACAAATTCACTCAGCCGCCTACCGGCAAAATTCTCCGCATCGACCGGGTCAAGGAAATCCATGAGCGGATTCCCGACACCCACTTGGTCATGCATGGCTCCAGCTCTGTCCCCCAGGACTGGCTGAAGATCATCCACGAGTTTGGCGGAGACATCGGCGAGACCTACGGTGTACCGGTGGAAGAGATTCAGGAAGGCATCAAGTATGGCGTGCGCAAGGTCAATATCGATACCGACCTGCGCTTGGCGGCTACCGGGGCCGTGCGGCAGAGCCTGTACAAAAACCCCAAGAACTTCGACCCGCGCAAGTTCCTGCAGGCCTCCATCGATGCCATGCGCGACATTTGCAAGCAGCGCTACGAGGCCTTTGGTACCGCCGGTCAGGCCAGCAAAATCAAGGCCATCCCCATGGATACGATGGTCAAGCGCTATACGAAGGGTGAATTGGATCCGCGGGTAACCGGGATCTAAGCTCGTCGCCCATACCTGGTGAGGAGGGCGCCTGCGGGCGCTTTCCTGTTCTTTGAGGAGTTTCCCATGAGCCAGTTCAAGATTTCTCCTTCCATCCTCTCCGCCGACTTCGCCAAGTTGGGCGAGGAGGTGCGTGCGGTAGACGAGGCCGGTGCCGACTACATTCATGTGGATGTGATGGACAACCATTTCGTCCCCAATCTTACCATTGGCCCGCTGGTGGCCGCGGCCATCAAGCCGCACACCAAAAAGCCCCTCGATGTGCATCTGATGATCAGCCCGGTGGATGCCATCATCCCCGAATTTGCCAAGGCCGGGGCCGACATCATCACCGTCCACCCGGAAGGTACCATTCACCTCGACCGCACGGTGCAGCTCATCCATAGTCTGGGTTGTAAGGCCGGGGTTTCCCTCAATCCTGCCACCCCCCTCTCGGTGCTCGATTACATCCTCGAGAGCATCGATCTGGTGCTGGTGATGAGCGTGAACCCGGGCTTCGGCGGCCAGAGCTTTATCGATTACAGCCTGCGCAAGATCGAGGCCATCCGCAAACGCATCGAAGCAACGGGCAAGGCGATCGAGCTCGAAGTGGATGGCGGCATCAAGGTCAACAATGTGCGCCAAGTGGCGGATGCGGGTGCCGATGTCTTCGTGGCAGGCAGCGCCATTTATGGCACCCCGGACTACAAGGCGACCATCGCTGCCTTCCGGGCTGCCCTGGCATGAGCTTCTCGCCCCGCTTTCTGCTCCTCGACCTCGATGGCACCCTCATCGATACCGCCCCGGATCTGGCGGCGTCGGCCAATCATGTCCTCGAATCCCTGGGGCGACCAGCCGCACCCATGCCGGTGATTCGCGGTTTCATTGGCAACGGGGTGCGCGAGCTCATGCGCCGTGCCTTGGCCATCGAGGCGGAGCCCAGCGAAGCGGAGCTGGAGGCGGCCATGCCCGCCTTCTCCCGCTACTACGGGGAGCATCTCTGGGCGCACAGTCGCCCCTACGATGGGGTGCCGGAGACCCTGGCGGCCCTGCACGGCAAGCTGCCTTTGGTGTGCATTACCAACAAGGCGGCACAGTTCACCGAACCCCTGCTGGAGCATTTTGGGCTGCGGCGCTATTTCGATCTGGTGCTTTCCGGCGATAGCCTGCCGCGCAAAAAGCCCGATCCGCTCCCGCTCACCCATGCCGCCAGCCATTTTGGTCATGCGCCCGAGGCCGGGTTGTTGGTGGGGGATTCCATCAACGACACCCAAGCAGCAAAAGCGGCAGGGATGCCGGTGGTCTGTGTCAGCTACGGGTACCGCGGCGATATGCCGCTCACCGACTTGGCAGCCGATGCCATTATCGATACCATGCCCGAATTGTTGGCCGTTTTGCGGCATGGGGAAGGGCATTCATGACCGGAAATTTCATCTACGTGGGCAAGGGGCGATGGCGCCGCTCGTAAGGAGCTGATCCATTTCCATTACTTGTTGCCACGAGGTGAAGCCGTGATTTCTGCTGCCGAGTTCTCTGCCCTCGCTCGCGAGGGCTACAATCGCATCCCCCTATCGCGCGAGATCCTTGCCGATCTCGACACCCCCCTGTCGGCCTATTGCAAGGTCGTTGATGGCCCCTATGCCTATCTCTTCGAGTCGGTGCAGGGCGGCGAACAATGGGGCCGCTACTCCATCATCGGTTTGCCGGCGCGCGAACGCATCGAAATTCGCGGCCAGAGGATCCAGCGTTTTGTCGATGGCGTAGTGCAGGAGCAGTGCCAAGCCACCGATCCCCTCGCCTGGGTCAGCGCCTTTCGCAGCCGCTTCCGCGCCGCCCCTGTTGCTGGGTTGGCGGATCGTTTCAGTGGCGGTCTGGTGGGGTACTTCGGCTACGATATCGTTCGCTACATCGAGCCGCGCTTGGCGCGCCGCCCCGCCTTGCCCGACCCTTTGCAGTTGCCGGAAATCCAATTGCTGGTGGCCGACGAAATCCTGCTCTTCGACAACCTGCGCGGCACCCTGCGCTTGCTCCTGCAGGTTGATCCTCAGCAACCCGATGCCTACGAGCGTGGGCGGGCACGCTTGGCGGAACTCGAGGAGCGACTGCGTGGTCCCCTGCCGGCACAGCCCACGAGCGAACGACGGGGACGAGTAGGCGAGGAGGATTTTCAGGCGAGCTTCAGTCGCGCCGGTTATGAGGCAGCGGTAGAGCGGATCCGCGCCTACATTGCCGCGGGTGACGTGATGCAGGTGGTGCCTTCGCAGCGTCTCTCCATCCCCTTTGGCGCCCCACCCCTCGATCTCTACCGTGCCCTGCGCCGTATCAATCCGTCGCCGTATTTATTTTATGTCGACCTTGGTAAGACCCAGCTGGTGGGCTCCTCGCCAGAAATCTTGGTGCGGGTGGAAGATGGCGAAGTAACGGTCCGCCCCATTGCCGGTACGCGCCCACGCGGGGCGAGCCCGGCGGCCGACCGTGCCCTGGAGGCGGAGCTTCTCGCCGATCCCAAGGAGCGCGCTGAGCATTTGATGCTCATCGATCTGGCGCGTAACGACGTCGGGCGCATTGCCGAAACCGGCTCGGTGCGTCTGACCGAATCTTTTGCCGTCGAGCGCTATTCCCACGTCATGCATATCGTCTCGCAGGTAGTTGGCCGCCTGCGGCCGGGTCTCGACGCCATGGATGCCCTGCGTGCTACCTTTCCCGCTGGCACCGTATCGGGAGCACCGAAGATCCGCGCCATGGAGATCATCCGTGAGCTCGAGCCGGTAGCGCGGGGGGTCTACGCCGGGGCCGTGGGCTATTGGGGCTGGAACGGAAACATGGATACCTGCATTGCCATTCGTACCGCCGTGGTCCAAGACGGGCAGCTGCACATTCAGGCAGGAGGGGGCATCGTGGCCGATTCCCAGCCGGCGGCAGAATGGGAAGAGACCCTCAACAAGCGCCGGGCGATGTTCCGCGCCGTGGACATTGCCGAAAACGGCTTGGATCCCGAAGGGAGGATCGTCTGATGTTGTTGATGATCGATAACTACGACAGCTTCACCTATAACCTCGTCCAGTACTTTGCCGAACTGGGCGCCGAAGTGCGGGTGGAGCGCAACGATGCCATCACCCTGGCGGCAATCGAGGCCTTGGCCCCGGCGCGCATCTGCATCTCGCCGGGGCCCTGCACCCCTAACGAGGCCGGCATTTCCACCGCGGTGATCCGCCACTTTGCCGGTCGCATTCCCATCCTTGGGGTCTGTCTCGGCCATCAGGCCATCGGCCAGGTCTTTGGTGGTCAGGTCGTGCGCGCCCCGGAAGTCATGCATGGCAAAACCTCTCCCATCCACCACCGCGGCCAGGGGGTTTTTGCTGGTTTGCCGAGCCCCTTCGCGGCTACCCGCTACCACTCCCTCATTGTCGATCGCGCCAGCCTGCCCGCTTGCTTGGAAGTGACCGCCTGGGTGGAGTCGGGCGAGATCATGGGCTTGCGCCATCGCGAGCTCGCGGTGGAGGGAGTGCAGTTCCATCCGGAATCCATCCTCAGCGCCCACGGCAAAGACATTCTCGATAATTTTTTGCAGGGAGATGGTCGATGAGGGCGACACGGGAGATTCTCGAAGGGATCATTGCCGGTCAGGATCTCTCGGCGCGGGAGAGCGAGGAGATCTTCGCGGCGGTCATGCGCGGCGAGTGGACCCCAGCGCAATTGGGCGCCTTACTGATGGGCCTGCGCATGAAGGGGCAGCGGGTAGAGGAGCTGGTAGGGGCGACCCGTGCCCTGCGTGCCTTCATGACCCGGGTAACGGTAGACACCGATCATTTGGTGGATACCTGCGGCACCGGTGGTGATGCCTGCAATACCTTCAACATCTCTACCGCGGCCGCCTTGGTGGCAGCGACGGCCGGGGCGCGGGTGGCCAAGCATGGGAATCGTGCGGTATCCGGGCGTAGCGGTAGCGCCGACGTGCTCGAGGCCTTGGGGCTGCGCCTCGATCTCACGCCGGCACAGGTGGCTGCTTGTATCGAGACCGTGGGCATCGGTTTTCTCTTTGCCCCGGCACACCACGGCGCCATGCGCCATGCCGTCGGCCCGCGCAAGGAACTGGGAATCCGCTCGCTCTTCAATCTCATGGGTCCCCTCAGTAACCCGGCGGCGGCCCCGCATCAGGTGCTTGGGGTATACAGCGAAGCCTGGTTGACGCCGCTCGCCGAGGCGGCGCGGGAGCTCGGCGGCCGCCACGTCTTGGTCGTGCATGGCCATGACGGTCTGGATGAAATCAGCCTGTCCGGACCCACCGAGGTGGCGGAACTGCGGGCTGCCGAGGTTCATCGCTATCGGCTACAGCCCGAGGATTTTGGCCTCGAGCGCGCGCCGCTGGCGGCCCTGCAGATTGCCGATGTCAGCGAGGCAGCAGCAGCGTTTGTGACGGTTTTACAGAACCAGCCGGGGCCGCGGCGCGACATCGTCCTCCTCAACGCCGGTGCGGCCCTCTACGCCGCCGATGTGGTCGCTAGCCTCGCTGCGGGTGTGGAGCGGGCACGGGAAGTGCTCGACGCCGGTGCCGTTTGGCAGAAGTGGCAGGACCTGCTGCGCTTTGCTCGGGAGGTTTAGGGTGGAAGACATTCTACAAAAAATTCTGGCGGAAAAACGCCGCGAACTGGCTCAGCGCCAAGCCCGCTTGGGCCTTGCCGACCTGCAATCAGCGGCACGGCTGGCGGCACCGCCGCGAGATTTTGTCGGTGCCCTGCAAACACGGGTGGCGGCGGGTACGGCGGCGGTAATTGCCGAGATCAAAAAGGCTTCGCCTTCGGCGGGGGTGATCCGTGCCGATTTCAATCCCGTCGAGATTGCCCGCGACTATGCCCAACATGGAGCTGCCTGCCTGTCGGTGCTCACCGACGAGAGTTTTTTTCAGGGCAGTGACAGCTACTTGAGCGCGGCACGAGCGGCCTGCAGCCTGCCGGTATTGCGCAAGGATTTTCTCATCGATCCATATCAGGTCTGGGAAGCGCGGGCCATTGGCGCCGACGCCATCCTCCTGATCGTTGCCGCCCTTTCCGACGCGCAGATGGCGGAGCTCGAGGCCACAGCGCAGGAGCTCGGCATGGCGGTTTTGGTCGAGTCTCACGATGCCGCGGAGCTCGAGCGTGCCTTGCGCCTGCGCACGCCGCTCATCGGCATCAACAACCGCGATTTGCGCCGCTTCGACACCGACATCCAGCGCAGTATCGACTTACTCTCTGCCGTGCCCGCAGATCGCCTCTTGATCAGCGAGAGCGGTATCCGCAGCCGCGACGACGTGGCTACCCTGCGCCAAGCCGGTATTCACGCCTTTTTGGTGGGGGAGGGGTTGATGCGTGCCGCAAGCCCTGGAGCGGCATTGCAGGAGCTCTTTGCGGGGTGATTGCATCCCGGCCGCGTCGGTAGTGTAATCGCTGGGTGTTTGTCGCCCCTAAGGAGAACTCGATGCAAGCGACAGTAGAATGGACCGGACCGGGTGGAATGGCCTTTCTGGCCCATGCCGACAGCGGCCACGCACTGGTAATGGACGGCGCGGCAGAGATTGGCGGCCATAATCTCGGGGCGCGGCCCATGGAAATGATCCTCATGGGCCTAGGCGGCTGCTCGAGCATCGATGTGGTGATGATTCTGCAGAAGTCGCGGCAGGATGTGCGCGCCTGTCGGGTGGAGATTGCGGCCGAGCGGGCGGAAACCGATCCCAAGGTCTTTACCCGGATTCATTTGCAGTTTTTCGTGCAGGGAAAGAATCTCGATCCGAAGCGGGTGGCGCATGCTATTCAACTCTCCGCCGAAAAATACTGCTCGGTGAGCATCATGCTCGCGAAGACCGCGGAAATCACCCACGATTTTACCGTCGAGTCGGTGGAGTGACGCCATGCTGCTGAGCAAGACCAGTGAGTATGCCCTGCAGGCCCTCATCTACCTGGCTACCCAGCCGCCGGGGCAGTTGGTGCTGAGTGGTGATATTTGGGAGTACCTCAAGGACCCCGATGATCCGCGCGTACCGCCGCGACAGTATCTCGCCAAGATTCTGCAGGATTTGAGCAAGAGCGGTATCCTCGAGTCGCGCAAGGGGCGCGGCGGCGGCTTTGTTCTCGCCCCCGGTGCCGAAAATCGCAACATTCTCGACGTGGTGGAAATCGTCGAACGCAAGCCCCTGGGCCAAGGCTGTGTTTTGGGACTCAAAAAATGCGAGGATGCCACCGCCTGCCCGGTGCACTACGCCTGGAAGCCGCTCAAGGCCGAGGTCATCGAGCTTCTCAGTCAGCAGACCATTGGCGGCATGGCCGCTGCGGTGCGGGCGGGCAAGTACCGCATCCACCTGCCCGGGGTGAGTGTGGCGCGCGGCAAAACCACCGCATCGGTAACCGGAAAGGCCTAAAGACCGCAGGCATGGGCTCTGCCGGTGCTATCCAAGCTCCGGCACAATTAGTCTTTCCAGCCGAATCGCTGAAAAATCTCTTTGCCCTTCACACCCAGAGTGCGCCGCGGGTAACGATCCGCGACAGGCTTTGCATGGCTACCCGCACGGGGGTGGGTAGATCGACGGCGCCGAGGGACTCCGCTTTTTCGGCATGGCCGCGTTCGTCGGCTTCCATTTGTTCGAGGATGCGGCGACTGCGTTCGTCGGACACGGGCAGATTCTGTAAATGCTCCTTGAGATGCTCTTCGACGAGATTCTCGACCGCCACCACCAAGCCGAGGTTACTACCGCGGCCGCGGCGCGCCGCCAGGAAGCCCATGCCCCAGGCGGTGGCGTACCAGAGCGGGCCGAGAAGGCTTGGACGACCGTGGAGTTCGTCGAGACGCTCCTCACACCAGCGCAAATGGTCTTCTTCCTCGGCCCGCGCTTTGCGCAGCACTTTGGCGAGCTCGGGGTCATCGGTGCCCATTTCCTGCCCGGTGTAGAGCGCCTGGGCCATCACTTCGCCGGCATGATTGACACGCATCATGCGCGCCGCCCGGCGGCGTTCCCAGGGACGCAGTAGGGCGTCGGCGCTGTTGGCGGCGGGATTGGGGCGACCACTGCCACGGCTGTGCCCACTGAGGGTACGCAAGGCATTGTCTACAGAGAGTATGGCTTGATCGAGAGGGTTCATCAGTGATCTGACCTAAGCAGCCGTTTCGGGTTATCATGGCCGCCTGCATGGGGAGGGTCAAGCATGGGTTTTTATCAGCGCCATCTCTTTTTTTGCTTGAATGAGCGCGAGGATGGGAAGCAGTGCTGCAATCAGGGAGGGCAGGCCGCGGCTGCTTTCCACGCCGCCAAGAAGCAAGCCAAGGCCCTCGGCATACACGGCGAGGGACAGGTACGAGTGAATCGCTCCGGCTGTCTTGGGCGCTGTAGCGAGGGGCCGCTGGCGGTGGTCTACCCCGAGGGGGTTTGGTACACCTATGTCGATGAGCAGGATGTTCGCGAAATCGTCGAATCGCATCTGCGCGATGGGCTGCCGGTGGAGCGGCTGCGTATCTGATGCTGCCCATCGATCGCAGTCACCTCTACGACGGTCAAGAACTCGCCCTCGAATGCGTTGGCGAGACGGTGGAGATTCCCGGCCCAGCGGGCATTCTCGAAGGCCTCACCGCCTGCCCCGAGAAGGAGACTCGCGGTGTGGTCGCGGTGATTCTGCATCCTCATCCCCTCTATGGCGGTACCCTCAACAACAAAGTGGTGCACTACTTGAGCCGCACCTGTAATCTCCTTGGCATCCCCTCCTTGCGCTTCAATTTTCGTGGGGTGGGCAAGAGCACCGGGAGCTACGACGCTGGCCGTGGTGAGGTAGACGACTGCCTTGCCGTGCTCGATTGGATTGCCCAGCGTCGCCCAGGCTTTCCTATTTGGCTGGCGGGCTTTTCCTTTGGTGCCTACGTGGCCTACCAAGTGGCGGCCCGCGATGCGCGGGTAGAACGCTTGCTCACCGTTGCGCCGCCGGTCAATCTCTTCGATTTTTCTGGGGTGACGACGCCCACTTGCCCATGGACCCTGGTGCAAGGGGAAAATGACGAGCTGGTGCCGCCTGCGGCGGTACGGGCCTGGATGCAGTCTCTAGAGCGGCAGCCGGAGTGGGTGCCCTTGCCTGCCGACCATTTTTTCCATGGCAAATTGAATTTGCTGAGTCAGACCTTGCTCGATCTCTACCATGCGCAACTGGGTGCGGGGATCGATGCTGCACAACCCTGCCGTGCCTTCTCCCCGGCTTGAAGTTGCGGGCCTGGCCAAATCCTATGGCCAGCGTGTGGTGCTGCGTGATCTCTCCTTTTCCGTTGGCGTGGGGGAGTGCTATGCCCTCCTCGGGCCCAACGGGGCAGGCAAAAGTACGACCATCCGCTGCATTCAGGGGCTGACCGCGCCCGATGCCGGGGGCGTTTACCTCGATGGTCGCCCCCTTGCAGATTGGCCTGCCGGCGGCCACGCGCGCATGGGGGTGGTGGCGCAGCAGGATCAACTCGATCCCGATTTTACCGTCGAGGAAAACCTCTGGACCTACGGGCGCTACTTTCGTCTGCCGGCGGCGCTGATCCGCCAGCGTAGCCGCGAGCTCCTCGCCTTCATGGCCCTCGAGGAATTTGCGCAGCGCCCCATCCAGTCGCTCTCTGGGGGAATGCGACGGCGGCTCTCGGTGGCACGCGCGCTCATCCACCAGCCGCAGCTTCTCCTTCTCGATGAGCCGACTACGGGCCTCGATCCCCAGGCCCGGCATTTGCTCTGGCAGCGCTTGCGTGCCCTGCAGCGCGAGGGAGTCACCTTGCTGCTCACCACCCATTATCTCGATGAGGCAGAGCGCTTGGCGGATCGTGTTGGCATCCTCCAGCATGGCAGTATCCTCGCCGAAGATGCGCCGGTAGCGATGATCCAGAAGCATATACCGGGCGAGGTCTTGGAATTGCGTCGGCGTGATGGCGCCCTGCCCGATGCCGAAAATTGGCACCAGGGACGAGTGGCGGCGGCGGAGCGCAGCGGCGATACCCTCTTTCTTTTCGACCCGCAGCCCGAGCGCGTACGCGCCCATTTTGCCGCCGACCCCGACTATCAACTGCTGCAACGTCCGGCCACCCTCGAGGATGTGTTTCTGCGCCTGACCGGGCGGGAGCTGCGGGAGGGAGAAGAATGATGCGACGCCACTATGCCTTGCCCGGCTGGGGTGCCTTGGCTCTGCTACGGCGCAATTTTTTGGTTTGGCGCAAGTTGCTGCTGCCCAGCCTGCTGGGCAATTTTGTCGACCCTTTGCTCTATCTACTTGCCTTGGGTTATGGCCTGGGGCATTTCGTGGGGCGCATGGAGGGCATGTCCTACATTACCTTCATCGCCTCGGGCATCGTTGCCAGCTCGGCAATGAACACGGCAACCTTCGAGGGGCTGTACTCCGCGTATACGCGCATGGCGGTGCAGAATACCTATCTGGCAATTCTCGCGACACCGCTGCAAATCGGCGATATCGTCCTTGGTGAGTTACTCTGGTGTGCCATCAAGGGGGCCATCAGTGCCGTCGCTATCATCCTGGTGGCGAGCCTCTTTGGCGCCATCGATTGGCGCTGGCTGCCACTCGCCTTGCCGGTCATCTTGCTAACCGGCTTCAGCTTTGGCGCCATCGCCCTGGCCTTTACGGCGCTGTCGCGCAGCTACGATTTTTTTATGTATTACTTCACCCTGGCAGTGACCCCGATGTTCCTCTTTTGCGGGGTTTTCTATCCCCTCAAGACCCTGCCGCTGCTGGCGCAAAAGATTGCTCTGGTGTTGCCTCTCACCCATGCGGTGCTGTTGTTGCGCCCACTGCTTACCGGGCAGCTGCCAAGTAACGTCTGGCTGCACCTCGGCGTTTTGCTGGCGTACGCCCTGGTCGCCTACCTCTTGGCCGCCTATTTGCTGCGCCGCCGCTTGCTGCGCTGATCTTCCTGCAGTTGTTGCCAAAGAATACCGAGGTCTTGGAGCGAAAATGTTGGATAACACTCTGATCGAGGCTGAGATCTGCAAAGGATGAATGGGTAACTGGCGACGGGTAGCCGGGCAGGGCGGCGAATCTCGTACAGGGCAGAAAATTGGCCCAGTGTCTTTTGTCTACCCCTACAGCAACCCCTTGAATTGTCATAAAAGTGTCACGATCTTGTGCTAGTCTCCGAGGGAAGGCAAAGCGCCTTTGTTCCCATCCGTGCTCGCGCGCACGGCCACGAAGCAGGACCTCTGGGAGGAAAAAACGATGACGGCAGGTGTGATGGAGCCCGGCAACGGGAAAAGAAGCATTCAAGACTATATCGACGAGGCGCCGACCTGGCCGGACGGCACGCCCTTGCACCGCGCGCCGATGACGTCGATGCAGTGGCGGATCTGGATTTTGGCGGTGGCGGGAAAGTTTTTTGAGGGGCTCATCATCTTCATGACCGGTATCGCCCTGCCCCTCATTGTGCAGGACTTTGGCCTGGGCGCCGAGCAGAAAGGCATCATCGCTGCGGTTGGCCTCTTTGGCATTCTGATTGGCGCAACGGCCCTGGGCGGTCTCTCGGACGTTTTCGGTCGCAAGCGGATGTTCATCTTTGAGATGGTACTTTTTGTACTCTTTCTGATTGGTCTCACCCTCAGCCAGGGTTTTTGGTGGATGGTCATCTGCCTGTTTGGTATTGGTCTCGCCTTGGGCTGCGATTACCCGACGGCGCATTTGGTGATTTCCGAGGCCGTACCCAGTCACGGACGCGGTGGCCTGGTACTCGGTGCCTTTGCCTTCCAGGCCGTTGGCGCCATCGTCGGTGCGGGGCTCGCCATTGTTGTGTTGGATGCTTACCATAGTATCGATGCATGGCGCTGGATGTACGCGGCCGCCATCATTCCCGCTTTCCTCGTTATCCTGGGGCGCTTCTTTATCTGCGATAGCCCCCATTGGCTGGCGAGCAAGGGTCGTGTGGACGAGGCCGAGCACGAGACCCGGCGCCTGCTCCATCGCGTGCCACAATATCCCAAAAACATTGAGTTGGATCGTGAGCATCTTCAACATCAAGTGCAAAAGCACGGTTTGGGGGTGCTGTTCAATCGCGACAACCGCCGTGCCACCCTCCTCGCTTCGGTACCGTGGTTTTTGCAGGACCTCGGTACCTACGGCATCGGCATCTTTACCCCGGTGATTCTCGGCAGCATTCTCGGCTCCTCGCATGCCGTGCATTCTCTCAATGACTTGGTGAGCAATGTGTTGATTTCTGCCAAGGGTACGGCCCTTCTCGATGTCCTGCTGGTGATTGGCGTGTTGGTTGCCATCGCCCTTGTCGAGGGCAGTGGCCGCATCAGACTGCAGATCATCGGATTTATTGGCTGCGCGGTTGGCTTGGGGCTGGCGGCCTTGTCCTTAGCCATGCCCGACGGGATCAAGACCATCCTGCTCTTTGCCGGCTTCATGCTCTTTAACTTCATGACCAACCTCGGGCCAAATGCGCAGACCTATCTTCTTGCCGGAGAGGTTTTTCCCACCGCCATTCGTGGCTATGGCGCTGGCTTTGCGGCCTCCTTCGCCAAGGTGGGCGCAGTGATGACGGCGTTTCTCTTCCCCATTCTGCTGCACAGCATCGGCACCCAGCTGTTGTTGATCATTTTGGTGGGGACCTCCCTCCTGGGGGCGGTGGTGACTTGGGTATTCCGGGTCGAAACCCGGGGCAGCCTCGAGAAGATCGAGCGTATGCGGGTACAGCCGCAGTTGTAATACAACGGGGGGCTCACGCCCCCTATTGACAGCACCGATGCTTGCGGCTTAAATGCCTGCTCCACGGCGCTTTAGCTCAGTCGGTTAGAGCAGCGGAATCATAATCCGCGTGTCCGGGGTTCGAGTCCCTGAAGCGCCACCAATCAAAACAAAAACTTACGACAACTCAGCGGACAGAAAAACAGGTGTTCTGTGCAAATTGCGTGCAGTAGGTCAAAGAAAAGGGCCTACGAATCCAGACCCTCTTTCCCCGATTTGCACAACTTGTGCAGTTAGCCATAGTGCTCCTGCAGGGCCTCAAGCACCGCTTCTGCGGTGGCCGGAGTGGCTTTGCCTGCAGCATCTGCGATCCGATCCGCCAAGTCCTGGGGGATTCGCAACGTGATTACGGCAGGGTGGGCCAAAGCGATTGTAGCCACATCGCCAAAGTCAGGACCTACCTCGTCAGTGGAGTAGTCGGTTACGTCGGATGTATTCACCACGTTGCCATAGGTAGGCTCTACGTTGTCATCGTCGTCTATGGGTTCTGGTGTTGCTGTTACCGGCTCCCCTATGACTGTTGGGGTTACAACCTTTGGCTTGGCCGCTGGCTGTTCAGCCGTTGGCTGTTCCGCTTCGGCGGCACCTCCCTGCCCTACCTGTTCCGCCTCTGCCCGCTGGGCCGCTACCTTAGCAGCAATCAAGGATTCTCTGGCAGCC
Organism: Candidatus Igneacidithiobacillus taiwanensis; assembly: GCF_031962545.1. Taxonomy (NCBI): domain Bacteria; kingdom Pseudomonadati; phylum Pseudomonadota; class Acidithiobacillia; order Acidithiobacillales; family Acidithiobacillaceae; genus Igneacidithiobacillus; species Candidatus Igneacidithiobacillus taiwanensis. The sequence continues at coordinate 1,831 of NZ_JAVRKK010000012.1, read as the reverse complement.
TGTAGATCCGGCGTAGCCTGGGCTTTGACCGATTCGAGCAATTCCATGTTGCCTTTGGCTACCTCCCGATCCAGCGCCCGCAGATCATCCAGCGGTAGACCGGAGACACCCAAGCGGTTTTCCAGCTTGAATTGCTCCTCCGCTTCGTTGAGCAAAGACCGGCTGAAACTATCGCCGGATCTCAGGCGGGCGGCAACGGCTTGGAGTAGCGGGGCCTTTTCGCAGTCCTTGTGCCAAGAGATGAGACGGATCAATTCATTGTTGCCGATGTCAGCCAGTGGGATGCCGAGAATATCAGCAATCTCTTGGGCCTCTGGCTTAATGCGAGCCAACATGCTGATGACCCACTTTTTCGACCGGCCAATGCGTTTGCCGATGGCCTCAAAGGACAAGCCCAAGTTCTCGTATAGGGTTTTCAGGGCGTTGGCTGTATCCTCATCTGACATATCCGCTCGCGCCAGGTTCTCGACAAGCTGTATCTCCAGCCGGTCGGTTTCGGTTTCTGGCTCAATAATGACAGCGGGGATGCGGGACAGGTCATAGCCTTTGCGCTGGCATGGCTCCCCGGTCTCCAAAGCCAGATTGGATGCCTTCCAGCGGCGCTCACCCGTCACGATCTGGTACTTGTCGCCATTGCGCCGTACCGTGATCGGCTGGATCACACCATGTTGCAGGATACTGTTTGCCAAATCCTGCAATGCTTCGGCATCCGAAAATTTGCGCGGCTGCTCGGGGTCTGGCTCGATTTCATCCAGCGGGATGAAGAGTGAAACCGCGGGTGTCCGTGATTCGTCGAGCAAATTCCCATAGTCCGTCTGTGCCACTTCCTCCAGTGCCGCCAGTACGTCATCCAACATCGAATTTCCGACTACTTTAGCCATTGACTATCTCCTTTTCCTACGATTCCTATTCCTTTGATTCCTGGGGCGGCATCTGCTGTTACCCCTGCTTTTTACCCGCCTTTTCTGCGCTGGTGAGGGCCTGTAAGCAAGCCGCCCGCTATGCCATAGCCCCTTTGTCGATAGGCACTAGCTCCCACACCAGCTTTGCCAATCGCATAGAAGCCTTGCCAAACTCCGGGTCGGTCAACTCGATATGTACCGTTTCAAGTGTCCTCAACAGAATGTCGCTGGAGAGGTATAGACCAGCATGGATGGGGATAGCGATGCCAAAACCGACTATGGCAGGGTGCTCCGGGAACCGGCTGCAAATCGGCTTGTAGAGCCAGTACGGCAGGGCAAAGGCGAGGCTGTAAAAAACCCAAAAGGCGTTACCTAGCGGCAGGCAAGCATGTGGGAAAAATACCGCCGTGCCGTGAATCAAGCCCCAGATAATCGCCAGTTTCTAACCCAGCAGAGCCAGAAATAGAGCGTCGGCGCTACGCAGCAGCGGTAGGACCAAGAAGACTGCGGGGGCGAATCAGACGGCATGAGGCCAAATAGGCCAGTTTTCCAAAGGGTGGAATTCGATTTCCATCAAGCCCCTCACGCTTGCGATTGGTGTCATGGCATAGACCGGCTCTTGGATACTTGGCAGGCACGGCAGCGGGGCAGAATCGGGAGAGGGCAACAGGTCCGGCGGTGCTGATGGGATTCAGGATTCTTCGCTCAACCCTATCATAGCGTCAGCTTTATCTTGCGTTCTCTTCCGATGGTCGGGAACAGGTCCATTACGTAAGTTGAGACGCAACCGTTGCGGCGGGAGTGGTGGCAGTGGAAGAGCAGCGTGGGTGGTGTCACGGGTCACCCTAATGGCGCCACCCAGGGTCGGCATAATGGCGCCATTTCAAACTACCTGAAATAGGGTCTCGAACGGGGTCAAGAATGGGCGA
>NZ_JAVRKK010000011.1:0-46462 GCF_031962545.1 Candidatus Igneacidithiobacillus taiwanensis | reverse complement strand
ACAACGCCGAACGGCCACACCATCGACTCGGACAGAAACCACCGCTATCCTTCCTCCTCCAACATCTACCACAGTGCCAAAGGTGGTGGACGCATACACCGCATTGTCTGTGCGGCCTGAATTGGCTACCATGCAGGCGTTTTTCCAGCGCAGCCGGGGGGCACGATGACCAAGTATATTTTTGTCACCGGCGGAGTCGTCTCCTCGCTTGGCAAGGGGGCTGCCGGGGCAGCGCTGGGGGCGCTGCTCGAGGCGCGCGGGCTGCGGGTGACCATGCTAAAGCTCGACCCGTACATCAATGTCGACCCGGGCACCATGAGCCCCTTTCAGCATGGCGAAGTCTTCGTCACCGCCGATGGCGCCGAAACCGATCTCGATCTCGGCCACTACGAGCGTTTCCTTTCCACGCGCATGAGCAAGCGCAACAATTTCACCACCGGTCTCGTCTACCAGACAGTAATCGAGAAAGAGCGGCGCGGCGATTACCTCGGGCGCACGGTGCAGGTCATTCCGCACATTACCGATGAGATCAAGCGGCGAATTCGGCTGGGAGCGGCAGGAGTAGACGTTGCCATTGTCGAAATCGGCGGCACGGTGGGCGACATCGAATCGCAGCCCTTCCTCGAGGCCATCCGCCAAATGGCGGTAGAGGAGGCGCGGGGTAACAGCTTGTTTTTGCATCTGACCCTGGTGCCGTACCTGCCCTCGGCGGGGGAGATGAAGACCAAGCCGACCCAGCATTCCGTGCGCGAGCTGCGCGCCATTGGTATTCAGCCCGACGTCTTGCTTTGCCGCGCCGATCGTCCCATTCCGGAAGATCACCGTGCCAAGATCGCCCTCTTTTCCAATCTGCGCGATCGGGCGGTGATTTCCGCCATCGACACCGATAGCATCTATCGCATCCCGCTGCTCTTTCATGCCCAAGGGCTCGACGACCTGGTGGTGGAGGAACTGCAGCTGCAGGCCAACCAGCCCGATCTCTCGGTTTGGCTAGGGATCATCGATGCCCTGGAGCACCCCGAGGGCGAGGTGTGCATCGCCTTGGTCGGCAAATATGTGGGCCTCACGGAGTCCTATAAGTCCTTGTCGGAGGCGCTGCTGCACGCTGGGCTGCGGGCGCGGCGCAAGATTCGTTTTCTCTATGTGGATGCCGAAGAAATCGAGGAGAAGGGGCCGGAGTGCTTGGCGGCAGCAGATGCCATCCTCGTACCCGGCGGTTTTGGCGGGCGCGGGACCGAAGGCAAGATTCGCGCAATCCGCCATGCTCGCGAGCAGAAAATCCCCTATCTCGGCATCTGCCTCGGCATGCAATTGGCGGTGGTGGAATTTGCCCGCCATTGTGCGCACTTGCCGGCTGCCAACAGCACCGAGCTCGATCCCGCCACTCCCGAACCGGTCATTACCCTGATGCAGCGCTGGACCGATCCCGGCGGCCAGATTACCTACCGCGAGGAGGGGGGAAATCTGGGCGGCACCATGCGTCTGGGAGCGCAAACCTGCGTGCTCGAACCCGGCAGCCTCGCCGAGCGCGCCTATGGGCGGCGGGAAATCGAGGAGCGCCATCGTCATCGCTTCGAATTCAACAACCGCTACCTGCAGCCCTTGGCAGCAGCGGGTTTGCGCTTCTCGGGGCGTTCTGCCGATGGTGCCCTGGTCGAAGTGGTAGAGTTGCCGGACCATCCGTGGTTTCTGGGTTGTCAGTTTCACCCGGAGTTCACCAGTAATCCGCGCCAGGGGCATCCCCTCTTCGACGCCTTTGTTGCTGCCGCGCTAGAGTATCGCCTCCGGGAGGGACGCTGATGGAACTTCTTGGTTTTTCGGTTGGCCTGCAGCAGCCCTTTTTCCTCATTGCCGGCCCCTGTGCCATCGAGAGTGAAGAGCTCGCCTTACGTAGCGCCGCCACCCTGCGCGAAATCTGCGACCGACTGCACATCCCGCTGATTTATAAAAGCTCGTACGACAAGGCCAATCGCTCCTCTGGAAGTAGTTTTCGCGGGCCGGGGATGGAGGAGGGGCTGCGGATTTTGCAAAAGGTGCGTGCGGAGATCGGCGTACCGGTGCTTACCGACGTGCACGAAAAAGAAGACGTAGCGGCAGTCGCAGAGGCGGTAGATATCCTGCAGACCCCGGCTTTTCTGTGTCGGCAGACGGATTTCATCCAGGCGGTGGCAGCGGCGGGCAAGCCGGTCAACATCAAAAAAGGGCAGTTTCTCGCCCCCTGGGACATGGTCAACGTGGTTGCCAAGGCCAAGGCCACCGGCAACGAGCAGATCCTCGTTTGCGAGCGAGGCGTGAGCTTTGGCTACAACAATCTGGTTTCCGACATGCGCTCCCTGGCGGTAATGCGCAAGACCGGCTGCCCGGTCGTTTTCGACGCGACCCATTCGGTGCAGTTGCCGGGAGGACAGGGGGATCGCTCCGGCGGCCAGCGCGAGTTCGTGCCCGTGCTCGCGCGGGCGGCGGTGGCCGCGGGGGTGGCGGGCTTGTTCATGGAAACCCACCCCGACCCGCGCTGTGCCCTCTCCGACGGTCCCAACGCTTGGCCCCTGGGGCAAATGGAGTCCCTGTTGCGGGTGTTGCAGCGCATCGATACGGCCGTAAAAGCACAAGATTTTCCCGAAAACCATCCAGAGGAGTTGTTACCATGACCGCCATCGTTCAGATCCATGCCCGGGAAGTGCTCGATTCCCGGGGCAATCCCACTGTCGAAGCCGAGGTAACCCTCGAAAATGGTGCCATGGGTCGAGCCATCGTGCCGAGCGGCGCCTCCACCGGTGAGCGGGAGGCCGTCGAGTTACGGGATGGCGGCGAGCGTTATGCCGGCAAGGGGGTGCGCAAGGCAGTAGAGAACGTCAACGGAGAAATCCAGGACGCCCTCCTGGGCATGGAAGTCGAAAACCAGCAAGAAATCGACGCCGAGCTCTGCGCCCTCGACGGCACCGCCAACAAATCCCGCCTGGGCGCCAATGCCATCCTCAGCGTCTCTTTGGCTTGTGCGCATGCGGCAGCGCGGTCCTTCGGCCAGCCCCTCTACCGCTACATCGGAGGCTTGGGTCCCATCCAGTTGCCGGTGCCGATGATGAACGTCATCAACGGCGGCGCCCATGCCGACAATGCCATCGATATGCAGGAGTTCATGATCATTCCTGCGGGGGCAGAGAGCTTCTCCGAGGCCCTGCAGATGGGGGTCGAGGTCTTCCACCGCCTCAAGGCGGTACTGCATGGCCGTGGTTTGGCCACTACCGTTGGCGACGAGGGTGGCTTTGCTCCCAATCTGTCTTCCAACGAGGCTGCCCTCGAGCTTTTGGTCGAGGCCATTTCCCAGGCAGGCTATACCCCAGGCGAAGACATCTGGCTGGGCATCGATGCGGCGTCGAGCGAATTCTACAAAGACGGCAAGTACCAGTTGCACAGCGAAGGACGAACCCTCGATAGTGGCCAGTTTGTGGATTATCTCAACGACCTCGTCGATCGTTATCCCATTCTCAGTATTGAAGACGGTATGGACCAAAATGACTGGGAAGGCTGGGTACAACTTACCGACCGTCTTGGTGATCGTCTGCAGCTGGTTGGCGATGATATTTTCGTTACCAATACCAGCATCCTGCGCGAAGGAATTGATCGCGGGGTGGGCAACAGTATTCTGATCAAATTGAATCAGATTGGCACGTTGACCGAGACCCTGGCGGCGATCGAAATGGCCAAGACCCATGCGTATACGGCTATCGTTTCGCACCGTTCCGGCGAAACCGAAGATACTACCTTGGCTGATTTGGCGGTCGCTACCGGCTGTGGACAAATCAAAACCGGTTCGCTGTCGCGTACCGACCGGGTATCCAAATATAACCGCTTGCTGCGTATTGAAGAGGAGCTTGCCGATGCCGCGCGCTTCCCGGGACTTGCAGCTTTTTACAATTTGGACTAAAAGTCCAGATCATTGAGTAACGTTTTGTAGCAAGGGGCTTTATGGCTGTCGTGTGGGAGGGTTCTTTGGGTTCGGCGCGTGCGGTGGCCTCTTGCATAGGCGGTCTTTGCCGTGTCGATCTCGCGCTTCTCGCGCTGCTTTTCTTGCTGCAGTATTTCTTGTGGTTTGGTACGGGAAGCTGGTGGACTGTCGCGCAGTTGCACACGCAATTGGAACAGCGGCAGAGTGCTGTGCAAAAACTACAAGAGCGCAACGACAAACTTGCTGCCGAGGTATTGAGCCTGCAGAATGATGCTGGTGCGGTATCGGGTTTGGCGCGGCGTAACTTGGGCTTGGTGGGCAAAAACGAGATTTTTGTTTGGGTGATTCCCCGCTCGGCACCCAGCAACTCCTGAAACCACTTCGTCTACCTACAAAAAAGCCCGCATTTCGCGGGCTTTTTTCTTGGCTAGCGTGGCGCGATCAGGCGCGGTCGATGTAGCTGCCGTCGACGGTGTTGACACGGATTTTTTCGCCGTTATTGACGAATTGTGGCACCTGTACGGTAATGCCGGTTTCCATGCGCGCCGGCTTGTAGGAGCCCGTCGCCGTCTGGCCCTTGATGGAGGGCTCGGCCTCGACCACTTCCAGAATGACCACCGGCGGCAATTCGACGCCAATGGGGCGGTCGTTATGCATGTTGACTTGAATTTCGGTATTGGGTAGCAGATAACCAATCTGGCCCTCCAAGAGGTCCTCGCTCAGGGTCATCTGCTCGAAGCTTTCGTTATCCATGAAAATATAGCCGCTGCCGTCATTATAGAGGTACTGCATTTTACGCGGTTCCACCACCGCCTTTTCCATCTTTTCTTCGGAGCGGAAGCGCTGGTTGGTTTTGGTGCCGGTTTCGATATTTTTCATTTCCACCTGCATGAAGGCGCCGCCTTTGCCGGGTTTGACAAAATCGGTCTTGAGCACGCGCCAGAGGCCCTTGTCGTATTCCAGGATGTTGCCGGGGCGGATATCGAAGGCGGAGATTTTCATGGTCGGTCCTGTAAAGCATTCCCTTTGCTGGGCGCGGATTGTACCCTAGAGCCCTTATCCTGACCAGTGAGGCCACGATGGTAAGCCAGCCCCTCGAAATACATCCGCTGATGCGCAGCAAGGTGATGGAGATTGCCTGGAGCGACGGTCATACCAGTCGTCTTTCTTTCGAGCTGCTGCGGGTAGAATGCCCCTGTGCCGAGTGCAAGGGGCATACCCCAGACCAGGCCCAGGAGATTACCGGCAAGGAAGACATCGATCTGGTGGATATCCAGCCTGTTGGCAATTACGCCGTACAGTTACACTTCAGCGATGGACATGGAACCGGCATCTATACTTGGGAATACCTGCGTCGCCTCGATGCTGCCAGCGCAGAATGACGAAGCCGCAGCGCTAGAACTGCTGCCGCAGGCAGACTCGCCCTTCGTTCTGCCGGATTTTTTACGCCAACTCAGCACTGGCCCCGGCGTGTACCAGATGCTCGGCGCGGCGGGGAAGATCTTGTATGTCGGCAAGGCGCGTAATCTCAAGCGTCGGGTCGGCTCCTACTTCCACAAAAATCGTCATAGCCCCAAGACCGTTGCCATGCTGCAGCAGGTAGTGCGGGTCGAGGTCATCCACACCCACACCGAGACCGAGGCCTTGGTGCTCGAGGCGCAGCTCATCAAGCGCCATCATCCGCCCTACAACATCCTGTTGCGCGACGACAAGAGTTACCCCTACCTGCTCATCGAAACCGGCAGCGAATTTCCGCGTATGGCCTTTCATCGCGGGGCGCAGCGGGCCAAGGGCCAGTACTTTGGGCCCTACCCGGCGGTGACTGCATTGCGCGAGAGCATGGTCCTGCTGCAAAAGGCCTTTCGCTTGCGTACCTGCGAAGACAGTGTCTTCAAAAACCGCAGTCGCGCTTGTCTGCATTATCAAATTCGTCGTTGTAGCGGTCCCTGTGTGGGGCATATCAGTGCTGCCGACTATGCCGCCGATGTCCAGGCGACGCTGCAATTTCTGCAGGGGCGTAGCGACGAGGTCTTGCAGGCCTTGCAGCAGCGCATGCAGGCGGCCGCCGAGGCACTTGCCTTCGAGGAGGCGGCGCGGCTGCGAGACCAGATTGCTGCTCTGGCAAAGATGCAGGAGCGGCAATATGTCGCCCAGTCTGGCGGTGGCGACTTCGATGTGCTGGCGGCGGTGGAGGAGGGTGGCCAGTGGTGCGTCTACCTGAGTTTTCTGCGCCACGGGCGCCAACTCGGTGGACGCGCCCTCTTTCCCCGCCATGCCGAGGGGGTGCGTGCCGCCGAGATGATGGCAGCCTTTCTCGGGCAGTACTATGCCGATCGCGAAATCCCGGGCAACCTGCTGCTCAATGTATTGCCACGCCATCGGCAGGCCCTGCAGGATGCGCTCGCCCAGTTGGCCGGGCGCCGGGTGCTCATCGACCAGCCCCAGCGCGGGCCGCGCAAGCGCTGGATGCAGCTTGCTGAAACCAATGCCCGCCTCGCCCTGCGGTCGCGCCAGCAAAGCAGCGAACAGGGACGGCGACGGATGCGGCTGCTTCAGGAACTCTTTGGCCTCGAGGAGACGCCGCAGCGCATGGAATGCTTCGACATCAGCCATACCCGCGGCGAGGCGGCAACGGCTTCTTGTGTGGTCTTTGACGGCGATGGTGCGCGCAAAGATGCCTACCGGCGTTTCAACATCCGCGACATTACCCCAGGCGACGACTACGCTGCCATGGAGCAGGCGGTGGCGCGGCGCTACGGGCGCCTGCTGGAGGAGGGGCAAACCCTACCCGACATCGTTTTCATCGATGGTGGGCCGGCACAGCTGGCACGCGCCGCCGCCGCGCTGCGGGACTTGGGTATCGACACCATCCAGCTCTGCGGGGTATCCAAGGGCAGCAGTCGCCGTCCTGGCCTGGAATCCTTACATGCCCCGCAATGGCCGGCGCCGCGCCAACTCGCTGCCGATGACCCAACCCTGCTCTTGATTCAGGAGATCCGCGACGAGGCGCATCGCTTTGCCATTGGCGGTCATCGGGCACGACGGCAAAAGGCGCGACAGGAATCGGAGTTGGATACCATTGGCGGTATTGGCCCCAAGCGCCGCGGCGCCTTGCTGCGGCACTTTGGCGGTTTGCGCGGTATTCGCGATGCCGGCGTCGAGGATCTGCAGCGGGTGGAGGGCATTCGCCGCGAGCTCGCCCAGCGCATCTACGATCATTTCCATACCGGAGCACGGACGTGATGACGCGCCTGCCCAATTTCTTGACCATGTTGCGGATCCTGCTCATCCCGGTTTTTGTCCTGCTCTTTTTTCTCGGCGGCGCCGAGCGTAGCTATGGGGCGACGGCGGTTTTTGCCCTTGCCGCCCTCACCGACTGGGCCGATGGCTATCTCGCCCGCCGCTATCACGGCGTCTCGCCCTTTGGCACCTTTCTCGATCCCGTGGCAGACAAGCTCATGGTGGCCACAGCCTTGATCCTCATCTCCACCAGTGGCGAAATGCCCGTTGCCCTCGCCGGCATCCTCACCAGCATCATCGTCGGTCGGGAAATTACCGTTTCGGCCCTGCGCGAGTGGATGGCAGAAATTGGTGAGCGCAAGAAGGTCTCGGTGTCTTGGCTGGGAAAAATCAAAGCCACCCTGCAGATGCTTGCCATCCTCTTTCTGGTGTATGCCGGCCCTTTGGCGGGGGGTATCGCGGCGCGGGAGGTCGGTATCATTCTGCTCGTTTTGGCGGCGGGGATGACCTTGTGGAGCATGGTCGATTACCTACGTGCCGCCTGGCCGAGCCTCACCGGTAAGCAGGCTGCCGGCCGCTGAGATGCTGGCGCCCGGACTCTCCCTGGTGCACAGTCAGCGGGCCGAGGATTTGCGGCAGCTGCTCTGCGCCTGGTGCGAGCGGCGGCCCCTGCCGCCCTTGGCGACGGAGACCATTCTGGTGCAGAGCAACGGCATTGCCGAGTGGTTGAAGTTGGGCTTTGCCGAACAGGGCATTGCCGCTGGACTGGAATTTTTGTTACCAGCGCAGTTTCTCTGGCGTGCCTATCGAGCAGTCTTGGGCATCGACGCCGTGCCGGAGACTTCGCCTTTCGACAAGGAGCGCTTACGCTGGCGGATCTTTCGTCTGCTCGACGAGCTCTCGGCGCCCGAGTACGCGCCTTTGCAGCGCTATCTGGCGCGCGATGCCGATGGTCGCCGGCGCTTTCAGCTCGCCCAGCGTATTGCCGATCTCTTCGATCAGTATCAGGTCTACCGCGCCGACTGGCTGAGCGCCTGGGAGGCTGGGCGCAATCTCCTCCCCGGCCTCGACGGGCAAGCCCAGCCCGTGCCGGTAGAGCAGCTCTGGCAGCCCAGGCTCTGGCGTGCCTTGCGTGCGGATCTCGAAAAAACCGCCACACCCGGGGTCTCCCGCGGCGAAATCCATCAGCAGTTTTTGGCTCGCCTGCCCAGCGCCGAACTCGGTGGCTTGCCGCAGCGCCTCTTGGTCTTCGGGATTTCTTCCCTGCCGCAGCAGACCCTGCAGGCCCTTGCCGCCCTGGCGCGGCGGATGCCGGTATTGATTCTGGTCCTCGACCCCAGCCTCTACTATTGGGGGGATATCGTCAGCGGGTACGATTTGCTGCGCCGTGCGGCGCGCGGACGCAAACCGGGGCGGCACAGCGCGAGCGAGGCGCCGAGCGTGGCAGAATACGGCCACCCGCTCTTGGCTGCCTGGGGCAAGACCGGTCGCGATTATCTCGCCGCCCTGGAGATCAGTGCCAGCGAGTTGGGCGGCGAGGAGCGCGTCGAGCTCTTTAGCCCCGGGCCGCAGCAAACCCTGTTGCAGCAGTTACAAGACGATATTCTGCAACTGCGCCCGGCCAGCGAGAGCCGGGCCTTGTGGCCACCGGTGCGGGTCGATGGCGATGACTCCCTGCGCTTTCATGTCGCCCATGGTCCGCTGCGCGAGCTCGAGGTCTTGCAAGACCAAATCCTCGAGGCGCTGCGCCGCGATGCTAGCCTGCACCCGCGCGACATCCTCATCATGGTCCCGGAAATGGAGACCTTCGCGCCGCGCATCGCCGCCATTTTTGGCCGCTATTCTGCCCCCGATCCGCGCGCTCTCCCTTACCGCATCGTCGATACGGCCGGGCAGTCGGAAACCGCCTTTCTTCGCATCTTGGCGCAGTTGCTGGCGCTGCCGCAGTCGCGGCTTCCCGCCAGTATGCTTTGGGATTTGCTCGACTTGCCGGCCCTGCGGCGTCGCTTCCGCATCGCCGAAGAAGACCTCCCCTTGTTGCGCAGCACCTTACAGTCCGCTGGCGCGCGCTGGGGGCTGGATGCCGATCAGCGGCGGGACCTCGGTGTTGGGGAGGAGACTGCGCACACGTGGCTCTTTGCCTTGCAGCGCCTCTTTCTTGGCTATGCCCTGGGCGGCGAGGCAGACTGCTGGGGTATCGAGGCCGCCTATCTACCCTTGGAGGAGGGCGAACGCCTGGCGCCCTTCCTCGAATTGCTGCAGTCCTTGGCGACCTGGCAGCAGCGTTTGCAGCGCCCGCTGCCTCCGGCGCAGTGGCGGCATCAACTCGAGAATCTTCTCAACTCCTTCTTTTTGCCGGTTGATGCGAGCGACGAGGCGGCCTTGGTTGCGGCGCGCGAGGCGCTACAGGAGTGGATGGAGGAATGCGAAGCGGCGCAGCTCACGACCCCGCTTTCCATCGAGATCGTAGCGCCGGCCTGGCAAGATAAGATGCAAGGAGCGCTGGCCCAGGCGGGAGGTTTTTTTTCGGGCGGCCTTACCTTTGCCACCCTGATGCCCATGCGCGCCATTCCCTTTCGCCACATCTACCTGCTGGGGATGAACGAGAAAGACTATCCCCGCCGGCAGCTACAGCCGGAATTCGATCTATTGCGCGGCGATTATCGTCCGGGGGATCGCTCGCGGCGCGAGGACGATCGCTACCTTTTTCTCGAGGCCTTGCTCTCCGCGCGCGAGCGTTTACACATCTACTGGAGTGGCCGCAACCCGCGCACGGACGCCGAAGAGCCGCCTTCGGTCTTGGTTGCACAGCTGCGCGATCATCTGGCGCGGGTCTGGTGCGCAGAATCCTCGGCGGGCATCCTGCGGGGGCCGGCGTTTTTGCATGCCCTGACCCAACAGCATCCCCTGCAGCCCTTCAGTGCCCGTTACCTAGCGGGCGAGGCGCGCAGCTACGCGCGGGAGTGGTGGCAACCCAGCAATCCTTTCCCTGCCGCAAGCGCCATCACCGCCGAGCCGCTGCACAGCTGGCGACTCAGCGACTTGCAGGCCTTGGGCAAAAACCCCGCGCGCTATTTTTTGCAGCAGGGTTTGGGCTTGTATCCGGCGTTGGCGGGGGAGGACTTGGCGGAAGATCTCGAGCCCTTCGCTCTCGATGGTTTGCAACAATGGCAGCTTCGCCAGGAATTGATCGAGGCCGCCCAGCGCAGCCCGGAAGACGTCGAGCGAGCCCGCCAGCAAATCGAAGACTACACCCGGCGGCAACGACGGCGCGGGGATTTACCCGCCGCCGCCTTCGGCGACCTGTTGGCGGAGCAACTGCAACAGGATTTGCAGGCGCCCCTGGCACGCTATGCTGCCCTCTGTAGTCGTTTTACCGAGGCGCTGCCATCCCATGGGCTGAGCCTCTCTATCGCCGGTTGCACAGTGGAAGGCGAGATCAGCGGCCTGCGCCAGGATACCTCGGGCAGCCTCATTCTCCCGCGTTGGTCCGCGAGCCATCTCAAAAAGGACAGCAACCAGCGCTTGGACAAGATCTGGCCCTACTGGATCGAGCACCTTGCCCTGCATGCTGACGGTGTTGTCCTCCATAGCCACCTGCTTGATCAAACGAATCACTTCTGCTTGGCGCCGCTGACGCAGGACCAGGCCGAGCGGCAATTGCAGCAGATCATCAGCGCGGCCGAGCGGGGGCGTTTGCAGCCCCTGCCTTTTTTACTTTCTCTACCGGGCAAGGTATTCGATACGGGGGGCCGAGTCGATGCGGACCGTCTGCGGGCAGCCTACCCGGCATTGGCGCAGCACGACTGGTTTTTGCGCCGCGTTTGGCCGGATGCCGACGCTTTGCTCGCCGTGGGGCTCGAAGCCATAGACGAGTGCTACCAGACCCTCGCCATGCCTCTCGTGGAGTGCTTGACCCAAGGGAAGGAGGCTTTGGGCTGATGCGCGAGCCGCCGATTCTCGATCCCTTGCACTTTCCTCTCACTGCCGGGCGTCGCCTCATCGAGGCCAGTGCCGGGACGGGGAAAACCTATACCATCGCTGCCTTGTACCTCCGTCTGGTGCTCGGCCATGGCTGCGCGCGCCCCTATTTGCCCGAAGAATTGCTGGTGATGACCTTCACCAATGCGGCAACGATGGAGTTGCGCGCCCGCATCCGTCAGCGCCTCTACGAGGCGGGAGAGTTTTTTGCCGGGCGCGTGGAGAGCACCGACGCCTTTTTGCAAGCCCTGCGCGGCGAGTATGCAGAGAGTGCCTGGCCGCAACTCGCCCAGCGTCTGGAATGGGCGGCGGAGGGTATGGATCAAGCCGCCATCTACACCATCCATGCCTGGGTGCAGCGGGTTTTGCAGGAGTATGCCTTTGCCGCCAACAGCGATTTTACCTTCGAGCTCGTGCAGGATGCGCACAGCCGTACCGCCGAGTTGATTCAGGACTATTTTCGGCTCTATTTACAGCCCTTGGCGCCGGAGCAGTTACGCGAATTGCAAAGCTGGAATACAGAGCTTCTCGCCCCGGATGGCATAGCCCAAGAGATAAAGGCGTATCTCGACCATGCCGAAGAACTGCGTGCCGGCCCCGTGCCCGGGGAGCTCATCAACGCCCTGCTGGCAGAGCAGCGGGCGGCAGTCCGCCAACTCCGGGCAAAAATTGCCCCCCAGATCGATACCTTTGCCGAGTGGCTGGATCAGCTCTGTGCACAGCAGTTGGTTGATGGCCGCAAGTTGCATAAACGCTACTACGGCCCCTGGCTGCAGGCTCTGCGTAATTGGTGTGCCGATGATGGCCTTGTCGGTCCCGACTGGACGGATTCTGCTTGGAAGCGCCTCAGCGTTGCGGGCTTGCTAGAGGCACGAAAGCAAGATGATCTACGCCTGGAACACCCCTTCCTTGGCTTGCTCGAGGAGCTGTCGAATTGGCTGGAAAAGCTCGCCGAGGCCCGCCACCTTGCCCATGGCGCGCTGCTCAGTCACGCCCTGGCATGGATTGCCGAGCGGAAACGGCAGTTGCAGGAGCGTGGCGAGTTCGATTTTTCGGGACTTTTGCGACGACTGCAGAGCACCTTGACGGCGGAGGGCGGGGCGGTATTGGCGCGTCAGTTGGCCCGCCGCTACCCTTGGGCCTTGGTCGATGAGTTTCAAGATACCGATCCCCAGCAGTACGCCATCCTCGAAACCATCTATCGGCCCGAAAACGACGACCCCGGCCTGCTTCTCATTGGCGATCCCAAGCAAGCCATCTACGCCTTCCGTGGCGCCGATTTGCCCACCTATTTGCAGGCGCGCCAGGCCTGCGCCAATGATATCTATCGCCTTGCCTGCAACTACCGGTCGAGCGCGGCGCTGCTCGATGCCCTCAATGCGCTGTTCACCCGCCTCGACCGCGAGGCCAAGGATGGGCTCTTTGGCTTGCGGCGGGGCGAGGACGATCCCATGCCCTACTTGCCGGTGGGCGCCGCCGGGCGCGAGGAGCGGCCAACCCTTGCCGGCACGGCGCTCCCGGCTGTGGAGATTGCCTATCTAGCGGCCGATGTACCGTGGAGCAAGACCGACTTTACCGCCGCCGTGGCCGAGGCCTGCGCCGAGCGGATCGTGCAATTACTGCTGGCGGCCCGCAGTAAAAAGGCGGGTTTTGATCGCGATGGCGATTTGCGCCCCTTGCGCGCCGCGGATATGGCCGTTTTGGTGAATGATTTTGGCGAGGCGGAAGCAATTCGTGCTGCCCTGGGTCGCCGTGGGGTGGCGAGTGTCTACCTGTCTGAGCGAGAATCGGTGTATGCCACAGCCGAGGCGGAAGATCTCGAGGCCTTGCTTGCCGCCTGTCTTGCGCCTAGCGACGAGGCGCGCCTGCAGGCCGCCCTCGCGGCGCCGCTCCTGCAACTCACCTTCGCGGAGTTGGCCGCGTGGCGGCAGGATGCTGCACTGCAAGAGCGGCTGCTCGCCCAGTTTTATGGCTACGGAAAACTCTGGCAGGAGCGTGGGGTGCTGGCCATGCTTTTCCGCTTGTTACAGGATTTTTCCGTGCCCGCCAAATTGCTGCAAAGCCCTGGGGGCGAACGCCGCTTGACCAACCTGCTGCAGATTGCCGAATTGCTGCAAGCCGCGAGTCGGCAACTGGCTGGCGAACATGCCCTGCTGCGCTTCCTTGCGGAGCAGCGCCAAGATGGCGCCGGCGGCGATGAGGCCTTGCTGCGCCTCGAGAGCGATGCGAATTTGCTCCGCGTCGTCACTATCCACGGCGCCAAGGGGTTGCAGTATCCCCTGGTGTTTGTGCCGTTTTTGCTCAATGCCCGCGGCGCCTCCAAGGCGGCGTTCCAGATCGACAACGGGACCTTGCTGCCCCTCGATGCCCAAGGGCAAGCCCAGCGGGAGGCCGAACGCCGGCAGGAGGATGCGCGTAAACTGTACGTCGCCCTCACCCGCGCCGAGTTTTATCTCTGGCTCGGTATGGGGGCGCAGAAGGATGCAGCCAACTCGGTCTTTGGCCAGCTCGTCCTTGCCGATGCCGAGCCGCTGGCATTGCGCTCGCGCCTCGCGGCCCTAGTCGCTGATCTACCGGAAACCGAGCTCTACGATGTTGCCCTCGGAGATGCCCCGGCAAGACTCCCGCCGGAGTCTTCGGCTCGGCAGCCGCAGGAGTTACCCGAGGCGCGGGCGGTAGAGGCAGACTGGTGGATTGCCAGTTACACAGCCCTGCACCATCGGGGGGTCTGGGAGCGATTGGCGGAGGATGAGCATGCCTGGGCAGCGCCCGAAGTCGCGGCGCAGCTCATCTTCGCCCCCGGCGCCCAGACCGGCATCCTGCTCCACGACTGCTTGCGTTGGATGGCCCAGTATGGCTTTGCCCGACTCGCTGCCGATGCCGCGCCCCTGCGCCAAGAGATCCGTCGGCGCGAAGTTGGCGAGCAGCGCGAAGAATTCCTGTTCGCTTGGCTATTGCGGATTCTTGCCCATCCCTTGGCGCTTCCCAATGGCGATGTCTGCCGACTGCAGGATCTGCAAGAATACAGCGCCGAAATGGAGTTTTGGCTACCCCTCGACTGCATCGATAGTCGCAACCTCGATGCCATCGTGCGTCGCCATCTATGGCCCGAGGCGGCGCGGCCAAGCCTCGCCAATCGTCGTCTGGGGGGTATCTTCAAGGGCTTCATCGACCTCGCCTTTTACTGGCAAGGTACTTATTATCTTCTCGATTATAAAAGCAATTTCCTGGGGCTCGACGCCGGCGCCTATGCCCCGGGCCAGCTGCAAGCGGCGGCTTTGGCGCAGCGCTACGACTTGCAGTTGGCTCTCTATCTTTTTGCCCTGCGGCGTCTGCTGCAAAAGCGGCTACCAACGGCATCCGTAGGCGCTGCTTTGGCCCTTTTTCTGCGCGGCATTACCGCAGGCGCAGCTGCCAGCATTGCCCTCGCGCCAGCGGCAGCCTTCTTCGACGCCCTCGAACCCTACTTCTCCGGCGAGGCTGGCCAATGATCCCGGCGCTTGCCTGTGCCGGTGGGGCAACAAAGGATGCTTTGCGAGCCGCCCTCTGCGCTGCCGTCGAGACAGGCTGTTTGCGGCTCTGGGACGCGCAATTTGCCCTTTTTCTGCGCCAGCAGGTGCCACAAGCGCCGCGGGCGATCCTCTTTGCCGCAGCCCTCTGCAGCCGGGCGGCAGGGCGGGGGCAGGTCTATCTCGATCTTACCGCCGAATTCAGCGACTCCCCCTGCAAGGGCCTCTGGCAGGGCTTTGACGACTGGCAAGACTGGTACGCCAAGGCCCCGGAGCTCTGCAGTGCGGGAGAAGGCAACACCCCGCTGGTCTTACGCCCTGGCCGCCTCTATCTGCGCCGCCTGTGGATGGACGAACGCAAAATCGAAGCAGAAGTCTTGGCACGCCTGGAAGCCTTGCCCCAGCCGCCGGCGGGGGAGGTCGCCCGCCACTTGGATCGCCTCTTTGCGCAGTCGACGCTGCAGCCAGACTGGCAGCGCATTGCCTGTGCGCTGATGCTGCCGCGGCGCCTGGGCGTGATCAGCGGCGGTCCAGGCACCGGTAAAACGACCACGGTGTTGCGGCTCTTGCTCTTGCTGCAGGCCTTAGCGCAGGCGGGGCTGCTGCCGGGCCAGCAGGGCCTGTTGCGCATTCGACTGGCCGCCCCCACGGGCAAGGCGGCGGCACGCCTCAGTCAGACCCTGACGGCCGCCATGACCGCGCCGGACCTTCGCGAATATCAAGCGCTTCTGCCCTATTTGCCGCAAGAGGTGGAGACCGTGCATCGTCTCCTCGGCCTGCGCAGCGACGGCAGCGCGCGCCAGCACCGTCATCGCCCCTTGGCCCTCGATCTGTTGATCATTGACGAAGCCTCCATGCTCAGCCAGGAGATGATGGCACGGGTTCTCGACGCCTTGCCGCCCGCAGCTCGTCTGATTTTGCTAGGCGACAAAGACCAGCTCGCCTCCGTCGAGGCCGGCGCCGTGCTGGCGCAACTCTGCGCCCATGCCGAAGCAGCACGCTATTCGACAGCGACACGTCAGTGGATCGCCGCCACCTGCGGCTGCAGCCTGCCGGCGCCAGAGCAACCTGGAAGCGAGCGGGAGCAGTCCTTGGTCTTGCTACGCCACAGCTATCGTTTTGCGCAGAGCAGCGGTATCGGCCGCTTGGCGGAGCGGATACGCCTAGGGCAGAGCCAAGGCTTGGCGGAGATCTGGGAGGCGGCCGACTTGCGCCTCTTTACCCGCATCGGCGCACCCGCCCTCGACCAACTCCTCTTGCATGGCTGGGAAGGAGACCCTGACGCCCCCGGCTATCTGTACTATCTCGCTCAGCTGCGGGCTGGCCAGCAGGCCGGGCTCGATCCCGACGCCCTGGCCCAACGCTGTCTCCAGGCCTATACCAACTTCCAACTGCTCTGCGCCCGTCGCGATGGCCCCTGGGGCGTAACAGCGCTCAATCTGCGCATCACCCAATTGCTGCAAGCAGCCGGCCAGATCACAGCGGGCCGCGAATGGTTTGCTGGTAGACCGGTGATGATTACCCGCAATCGCTATTCCCTTGGCCTCATGAATGGGGAAGTGGGGATGACACTCCCGGTTACCCTGGCCGATGGCCAGCGCCACTTGCAGGTCGCCTTTGGGAGCGGCGATGGCGGCATCCGCTGGTTCTCGCCCTGGCGCTTACAGGATCTGGAAACGGTCTTTGCCCTCACCGTGCATAAATCCCAGGGCTCCGAGTACCAGCACTGCGCTTTTCTGGCCGGCGAAGAAGATCGTGAGCTTTTGCAGCGCGAACTCCTCTACACCGCACTCACTCGCGCCCGCTCGCGCTTCAGTCTCGCCCTCGGCGGCGACGCCGAGCTTCTCTGTGCTATGATCGAGCACTCGTCGGCGCGCAACCACTGCATCTTCGACCCCACTCAGGAGAGAGCCCATGCATGACAACAGCAGCAAACGTCTAGCTCAGATTTTGGGCATCACCGGCCTGTTACCCCTGCTCATTGCCGATGTGGCCACGGTCAAAGGTTATGGTCTTGTCGCGGTCAGCTTGGGTAACATCTATGCCGCCATCATCCTGAGCTTCTTGGGTGCAATCCACTGGGGTCTGGCCCTCGACCGTAGCCAAAGTGCCGACAAGACCGGGCCGCTTTTGCTATGGAGCGTGATTCCTGCCCTTTGGGGCTTCTTTGCCCTCTGGTGGTCGCCGCTCTTGGCCACTCTCCTATTGATGCTCGGCTTCGTCGCCCAATGGTTGGCAGATTTGCGCTTGCAACGGCAGGGTTATCCTTGGCCGAGCTGGTTTTTCCCCCTGCGCAGTGGCCTGACCCTGGGCATCCTGATCCTGCTGGGGGTGCTGGCAGCAGAGATTTACTCGATGCTACAGAGCTGAGGGCGCTTGACCTCTGCCGGTACTGTACGGTGTACGCTATATCCGCAACTTGAGGAGTGCAGCATGGCAACGATGGAGTTGAAAGTAGAGGGAATGACTTGCGAGCACTGCGTGCGTGCTGCGACAGCGGCGTTGCAGGCAGTTCCCGGCGTCGAGAAGGTGGAAGTCCGCTTGCCGGATTTTGCCCGCGTCGAGGGCAGTGCAGATCTTAGCGCCCTGCAGGCGGCGCTGCGCGAAGAGGGCTACACGGCGGAGCAACGGTAGTCGGAAACTCGGCCCGGCGAGGAGGGGTTGTCGCGATTCGGCGACAGTCTCTTCTTTTCCACGGGAATCCAAGTCCTTGATCTAGCAGTTCATCATCACGTGTTTTTCTAATGTACTAAAATTCCGAGTTCGACTGCGACCAAATTCATCAGATTTCACTGTTTTGTTGGCAGCTTGTCGGGAAAGAGCGACGCTTTCCTCCCCTATTCGGCACCGTATCCAATAAAAGCAAAGAGTTGCGCTATGGCATGCCAATTGCTTTGTGGAGTGCATGGATACCATCGTTTTTCCTTCCTGGCGCAGGCTGCTGTTGGGCGCGGCGCTTTTTGCTTTGGGCACGGCCGCGGCGGTGGCCGGCGACTTCGATTTTGCGCAAGTAGAAAAGAAAGCGCAGGAACTGGCGCGCGCTCCGTATGACGGCGCTCCCGCCCCGGTCCCTGCCTTCCTCACCCAGCTTACGCCGGAGCAATATGCCCAGATTCAGGATGTGAATCCTCTCTGGTCCGATAGCGATAGCCCTTTCCAGGTCCAATTCTACCTGCCTGGATCATATTTCCCGCGGCCAGAGAAAATTTCGGTAGTCGAAAACGGGCAGAGCAAGCCCGTTCCTTTTCGTCTGGCAGATTTCAGCTTTGGGGATCTCCATCCCGATTCCTTGCCGCAGGATCTCGGCTATGCCGGTTTTCGCCTGCTCTATCCTCTAAATACCCCGCCGAACTATAACGAATTCATCTCTTTTCTCGGCGCCACGTATTTCCGCGCCGTCGGCAAGGATGCGGTTTATGGCACCTCGGCGCGCGGCATTGGCATCGATACCGCTCAGCCCTCCGGCGAAATCTTCCCATATTACAGTCATATCTGGTTGGTGAAGCCGGCGCCCGGTAGCAGTGAGATGACGGTCTACGCCCTGATGGACAGTTCGGTGGTGACGGGGGCCTACCGTTTTGTGATCCATCCGGGCACCGACTGTGTCGTTGATGTCGAATCGACGATCTACCTACGCAAGCCGGTGCAGGTGCTGGAGCTTGCCCCCCTTACCAGCATGTTTTGGCATGGTCACGGGCGAGGAGTGCGGGCGGGCGATTGGCATCCCGCCCAGCACGACTCGAGCGAGCTCGTCCTTGCCAATGGCAATGGAGAATGGATCAGTCGTCCCCTCGACAATCCCTTGCAGATCCAGACCACGACCTACAGCATGCAGCAGCCACAGGGCTTTGGTCTCATTCAGCAGCCTCGGGATTTTTCTGCCTATCAGGGCATCGCTACCCAGTACCAGCGGCGTCCTAGTGTTTGGGTAAGCCCGGTGGGCGATTGGGGTAAAGGAGAGGTACGTTTGGTCGAGTTGCCGACCAACAACCCGGACATGGACAATATCGATGTATTCTGGGTTCCGGCGACGCAGCCGCAGCCCGGGCAGCCCTACCATTACGCGTATCAGCTGCGCTTCTTCAATAGCCAGCACGGGCTGATTCCGCTGGCGCATCCGACGGCTACCTACCTTGGCTACGATACCAAAGACCCCAAATGGCAGCATGTGGTTATCGACTTTGCCGATGGCGCCCTTGCCAAGTTGCCGCGATCGATGGCGGTGCAGGCGCATTTCAGTGCCGCCGACGGGGCGCAGGTGCGTGACCAAAAATTGCAATTTTCTCCTGACGGACATTTTTGGCGTCTCAGCGCTGAGGTGCAAACCGCCGCCAGTACGCCAAGTAATTTGCGCGCTTATCTTACTTTGGATGGCCAGGTGATGACCGATACCTGGACCTTCCTCTTGCAACCTGCCAAAGGAGGTCGCTGATGTTTGTTGATCAATGGCAATCGGGTCCGGTAACGGAGAATTTTCCCGTTTTGGAATTGGAGTCCGTGCCTGCGGAAGACGTCACACTCCTCGCCCGTATGGACGCCTATCTGGCGAGCTTGCCCTTTGACGACGCGCAGCGACTCTGGTTGCGTGCCGAACTCGCCTTACAATTGCGGCAGCTCGATCGGATCGATCCGGCGCAGCGTAGCGCTCGTCTCTTTGCAACCCTTCAGAATCGTATTGCTACCTTGCATCGCGGCGATGAGTGGGAAGCGCGCCTCGCATTGACCTTGCGTTCGGTGTTGCCGGTCGAGATCGATCAACCGAGCCGCTGGTTGCGCGGTCACCAGCTTGCGGTGCAGCGCCGTTCCATGGCCTCTTTACCCATGCAGCGCTCTTTCTTGGCCTTTTTGCAACGGCAGGCGCATAGCCTACGCCAATTCTGGAATCAGCGCCGGCGCTTGGTGCCCTTTTGGGGTAGTGCGCAATGAAAGAACGGTCCGCACGGATCTGGGAGACCCTGAGTCAGGGGCGCCGGCGCTGGCTTACGGTGCAGATCATCGTTCCTGCTGCGGGCTTGGGGGTGTTGCTGCAGCATGAGCTGGCCCTGTCGCAACCGCTGTGGCTCGAGATCCTTACCCTCGGCATCTTTGTTCTCCTTTTTGCTTGGATTTCTGCCGGTTTCTGGACTGCTTTGGCCGGTTTTTGGGTGATGATGCGGGGAACGTCACGGTTGGGTGACAGCGATCCCGAGCGCTTTCGCACCAATCCGCGAGAAGACGTGCGGGTCGCCATCATCATGCCCATCTATAATGAGGAGTCGACGCGTACCATTGCTGGCCTGCAGGCCTGCTACCGTTCCCTGCAGCGCATCGGCAAACTCGAGTATTTCGATTTTTTTCTACTCAGCGACAGTCGCGACCCCCAAGCCTGGATCGCCGAAGAACTGGCCTGGGCGAGCCTTTGTGAGGAACTCAACGCCTTTGGTCGTATCCACTACCGCCGTCGCCCTGTCAACAACCATGCCAAGAGCGGAAATGTGGCAGATTTTTGTCGGCGTTGGGGTAATCACTACGAGTATATGGTGGTGCTCGATGCCGACAGTGTAATGAGTGGCGACACCCTCTATCGCCTGTTGCAGATCATGGAGGGCAACCCCCAGGTCGGGATTCTGCAAACCCAGCCGGTGTCGGTCAACCGTTCCACCCTCTATGCGCGGGTGCAGCAATTTTCCCAGCGTCTCTATGGCCCCTTGTTCAGCGCTGGTCTGCGTTTCTGGCAGTTGGGGGATGGGCATTTCATCGGCCATAACGCCATGCTGCGGGTTGCGCCCTTTACCGAGCATTGCGCCCTGCCGATCCTGCCCGGGCGAGCGCCCTTGGGGGGGCAGCTGCTCAGCCATGATTTCGTCGAGGCGGCACTGATGGCGCGGGCCGGCTGGGAGGTCTGGTTCCTGCCCGACTTGGGCGGCAGTTGGGAAGAGTCGCCGCCCACCCTCATCGATGATCTCAAGCGCGATCGCCGCTGGGCTCAGGGCAATCTGCAGCACCTGCGGCTCCTGGCGGCAGATGGCTTGCGATCTGCCCATCGCTTTCTCTTCATCAATGGCGCCATGTCTTTTTTGGCGGCGCCCCTTTGGGGCTTATTCCTGATCTTGGGAGCAATTTCTGGCTTCCTGTTCTGGAATCCTGACGGTGCCAGCAATGACATGAGCATGTTTCACTATGGCTTGGATAATCCGCTGCCGATCTGGCTCTTCGCCGTCACTCTGACCTTTCTCCTCGGTCCCAAGTTTCTGGCGATGTTTTGGGTGCACTGGTCGGGTCAGGCGCGCTATTTCGGTGGCACGCTTGCTCTGCTCGCCGGTGTATTGCTGGAAAGCCTCTTTGCTATCCTGCTCGCGCCCGTCCGGATGGTTTTCCATAGCCTCTTCGTCCTGCAGACCTTGGCTGGACGAGGGGTGAAGTGGGGTGCCCAGGTGCGTGCCGATCAGGAGACCCCCTGGCCAGTAGCGCTACGCAACTTCGGCCCCTTGAGCTTGGTTGGTTGCCTTTTTCTTTTTGCCGCACAGCCCTTTCTCGGCTTTTGGCATTTTGCCTGGCTGCTACCCATTTTTCTCGGTTTGGCGCTATCGGTACCGATTGCCGTATTCAGCAGTCGTAGTTCCTGGGGCTTGTGGGCGCGTCGTCACCGCTTGTTTTTGATCCCGGAAGAAATCCAGGTGCCGCGGGAGCTGCGCGAGTTGGCCCCGGAGTACGTCGATTTTCTCCCCAAGATGGCCGGCGATGCCTTTGTTGCGACGGTGGTCAACCCGCAGTTCAACGCCGTGCATGCTGCCTTGCAGCGTGACCGTGCCAAGCTCTGGGGGGTGACTGCCGCCCTCTGCAACAAGGCGCTGACCATGGGGCCACAGAGCTTGAGCCAACGCGAGCGCAACATTTTGCTTAGCGATCGCCAAGCCATGCTTACCCTGCACCGCGCCGTCTGGTCACAACATGAGCCAGAAAAACTGGCGGCCTGGGGTTTGCTCTAGTACCCTACTGCCATGGCAGAAAAATACATAGACCTGATGGCGATGGCTGGTCTGCGCGACGAGCTGGAGACTTTGCGTCGCTTGGCGCAGGAGGGTGATCCGGTAGCGCAGTTCAATATGGGCGTGCGCTACGCAGAGGGGCAGGGGGTGCCAAGAGATCTGATCGAGGCAGCGCGGTGGTACAGTGCCGCCGCCGATCAGGGTGATGCACCGGCACAATTCAATCTCGGACTGCTTTTCTACCAAGGGCAGGGGGTGGAGCGGAATCTCGACTACGCCTACGAGCTCTTTCGTCTTGCCGCCCTGCAAGGCGACGCGCGCGCGCGCGCAGGCCTCGACGCCGTGCTTCTCGAACTGGATGCCGAAAGCCGCGAGCGCTTACTGCGGCAGTTTCCGCTGCCTCCCTCGCATTAGCTTCAGGCACTGCCGGCGCGGCGGTTGCGTAACTGCGCCAAACGCCCTGCCCGTCCGCCGCCGATGTACTCTGGCACGATACTTTCCACCGAACTCGCCTCGATGCCAAAAATCTGCAAGAGATCGTTGCGGGTACACACGTTGTCAACCGACAAAGAGCGCAGATTGTCGCGGGTGATGATCTTTCCCGGCAGCCGCTCAAAGACCATGGCCTGTGCCGTGGCCAAAAGATCGCAGAGGGGAATGATGGCTTGGTGTTTGCCGACCAGGCTCTGGGTATAGCGCACTATCTCGGCGAGGGTATAGACCTTGGGCCCACAGAGGTCATAGGCCTTGCCATAGGTTTTGGGATCATCCATGGCTTGCACGAAGGCGCTCACCACATCTTCTACCCAAACCGGCTGCAGTTTGGCCTGGGCCTTGGCCAAAGGAATTACCAACGGCACTGAGCGCAGTAGCTTGGCGAATTGATTGAAGAAGCTGTCGCCGTCGCCAAAAATCACCGAAGGGCGAAAACTGGTCACGTGCAGACCCCGCCCCCACAGCAGCTTGGGGCCATTGAGGTAGGTGAAATGGCCGAGAGCGGCGCTATTTTCGCCAGACTGGCGCACGATTTCCTCGCCAATGCCCTTGGAACGAAGGTAGCCGCTCGGCCCCACTGGGTTGGCACCGAGGGCGCTCATGTGTAGCAAACGCGGTACCCCAACGCGAGCACAGGTGTTGGCCACGAGGCGCGGCAGTTCGATGTGATTCTTTTCGAAATCGCCATGGCGAGCCGGGGGCAGATCGCTGCGTCCGGGACGTCGCTCGTGCAGTATGCCAACCAAGTTGATGACGACGTCACGATCCACCAGTTGTCGTTCGAGTTCGATGGGATCATGGACGTTGGCTTGCACCAGCTCTAAGCCGGGCAAAACCAGGAGGTTTTCCCGATGGCGTTCGCGGTTACGGGTAAGAATGCGCACTTGGTGACCTTGGCTGCAGAGTCGCTCTGCCAAGTGCCGGCCAACGAAACCAGACCCGCCAAGAATGACGATACGATGTGCCATGGGGTATTCGCTCCTAGAAAATTCCTTTGGCCCTAAGGATAGCACGGGCCGGGCTCCCCGTATTATCGTAGGAATTTATGTAACGATTAGGAGAAAAGGGATGCAGAAGAGCGAAAAGACTGGTGTTCTTTGGGCCGCTTGGGGAGCATTTTTTTGCGCGGCTGCGGTGATATTGGCCGCTGCTGGCGACCATTTGGTGGCCAAAGATGTGGGGGCAAGAGCGCTACACGTCTATGATATCGCCAATCGTTTCCAGTTTTATCAGGGGCTTGGCCTGATCGTCTTGGGCTTGGCAGCAGCGCAATGGGGCGAGCGGCGGCTCTGGACTTGGACTGGTGTGCTAATGTTGCTGGGACTTTTGCTCTTCAGCGGTGGTCTCTATCTGGTGGCTATTCTGGGGCGGCAGTATGCCTTTTTGGCGCCCATTGGCGGCAGTGCCATGATCCTGTCTTGGCTTGTCTTTGCTTTTGGACTCTGGCGCTGCCGCTCAGAACCGGGGCGCTGACCAGATTCCGTCCCAGGCTTGCTGGGCCTTGAGTCCCAGGCGTTGGGCTAGGCCTGGGCGGGTGGCAAAGTGCAGGGCAAGTACCTTCTGCTCCTCGGCAGCGCGCTGAATCCAGGCGTCGCTCGTCGCTAGCTCGTCTACTAAACCCAAGGCCAAGGCTTTCTCTCCCAGCCAAGCCTCGCCGGTAGCGACCTTCTCAAGGTCGAGCTGGGGCCGATAGCGGCCAATCAGCTCGCGAAACTGCGTATGGATTTCCGCCAGTTCCTCGCGCAGTTTCTGGCGTCCCTCGTCGGTGTTTTCGCCAAAGAGGGTGACCGTACGCTTGTACTTGCCGGCGGTGAATTGCTCGAAATCGACCTTGTGCTCCTGCAACCAGCGATGAAAATTCGGTATTTGCGCAATGACGCCAATGGAGCCCACCAAGGCAAAAGGGCTGGCAACGATGCGCTGGGCTACCGCTGCCATCATGTAGCCGCCGCTGGCGGCGACGCTGTCGATGAGCACCGTCAGCTCCAGGCCGGCTTCGCGCAGGCGCAAGAGTTGGGCTGCTGCCAGCCCGTAGGTATTGACCATGCCGCCGCCACTTTCCAGCCGCAGACAAACGCGGTCGCCTTCCTGCCGTGCGGCCAGGACGACATCGATCTGCTGGCGCAGGGTTTCTACCGCCGAGGCACGCAAGTCACCCTTGAAATCGATGACGTACAGGCAGCCCCGGTCTGCCTGCTGCTCCGCTTCCTGTCGCGATTTTTTGCGCTTTTTGATCAGTTGCTTGGCGGCTTTTTTGGGGAGTCGGGCGCGCAGCAATTGCGTTGCACGCTCTTCGTAGCGCTGACCGAGGTCGACGATCTCCAATTGGGAACCCTTACTGCGCTTGCGCCAAACAGAAAATCCCGCAAGCAGAAAGAAACTGGCAAGCAGCAAAGTACCGGTCTCGGCGAGGAAGAGCAGATAGGCGACAAACATTTGCAGACCCCGTCTTGCAAGGCTGGAAGGCAACGTCTACCATCATTCGATGGATTGCAAAGGGTGCGCGTGCCGATGATTCACGTCAAGTTCTTCGCCAGCGTGCGCGAGCGCCTGGGGCTCGGGGAGCTCGAACTCGCAGCGTCGACCACCCCGGTTACCGTCGCGGAAATTCTCGCGCAAGTGGAGGCCCGCACGGGGGTCTCCCTAGCGGGTTCGCACCTGCTGGCAGCGCGCAATCAGGTCCATGTGCACTTGCAGGAGCCGGTGGTGGATGGCGACGAAATCGCCTTCTTCCCGCCGGTTACCGGGGGGTAAAGCCGTGCTCGTGCGCGTACAGAGTGAAGCCTTTGATCAGGGTGCCGAAATTGCCGCTCATGCCCAGCCCGAGGCGGGTGCCGTGGTGAGTTTTCTGGGTACCGTGCGCGACTACAGCGACGCCGCCGATATTTTGGCCATGGAAATCGAGCATTATCCGGGAATGACCGAGCGCGAGCTCGAGCGGGTGGCCCGGGAGGCGGGGCGGCGCTTCGCGATTCTCGACAGCCTCATCATTCATCGCTACGGGCGCCTACAGCCGCAAGATCCCATCGTCCTGGTGGCGGTGTGGTCCCGACATCGCGCCGCCGCCTTCGATGCCTGCCGGTATCTCATCGACGTGCTCAAGACCTCGGCGCCCTTTTGGAAGAAGGAAATCACCCCACACGGCGCGCGTTGGGTTACCGATTGCCCCGGTTGTCGGGCAGGAACGCAGCATGGTCATGTCCATCCTGATGTCTTGGAGGAGCAACGAATTGCCGAGTTTTGACGTAGTCTCCGAAATCGATTTACAGGAAGTCGACAACGCCTTGCACACTACGAGCAAGGAAATCGGTAACCGCTACGATTTCAAGGGGAGCAAGGCGAGCATCGAGCGCAAGGAGCATGAACTGGTCTTGCTCGCCGAAGACGAGTACAAATTGGGGCAGATGCTCGATTTGCTCGCGCAGCGCTTGGTCAAGCGTGGCATCGACCTCAAGGCCTTGGAAATTGGCAAGGTGACGGATGCCGCCGGCGGTATGCAGCGGCAGGTTTGTACCCTGAAAGCGGGGGTGAGCGCGGAGATTGGCAAGAAAATGATCAAGCTGCTGAAAGATGGCAAGCTCAAAGTACAGGCCAGCATGCAAGGCGATCAACTGCGGGTGACTGGCAAGAGCCGCGATGAGTTGCAAAGCGCCATTGCCGTCCTGCGCGGCGCCGATTTCGACCTGCCCCTGCAATTCCAGAATTTTCGGGATTGATCATGGACGATAGCGCCGATTCCCTACGTGCCTTTCTGCGCGGGCACTACCAGGGTGCCATCGCCGTCCTCGACCCCGACGGCACCCCGTACACCGCCGTCGTCCATTACGCCTGCGATCATGCCGGTAGCCCCCATTTTCTTTTCTCCAACCTCGCGGTGCACCAGCAGTACCTGCGCAAGGATGCCCGTGCTGCGTTTTTGGTGTGGGAACCGGGCGCCGATCTCATGGAGTTGCCGCGGCTGACCCTGCAGGGAGATATCCATCGGGTGCACCCCGATCCGGCCTTGGAAGGTCGCCTGCTTTGCCTCATGCCCGGTGCCGATGGCTACCGCGACATGCCCGACTTTCATTTTTACCGCTTCGATATCCGCCGTATTCGCTGGATTGGTGGCTTTGGCAGCATGGGCTGGATGGGGCCGGAGGAAAGCATCCTGCTTGCCGGCGATCTGCGGGAGTTGGAACTCGCAGAGGCAGGTGCGGTAGCGCACATGAATGCCGACCATGCCGATGCCCTGCACGACTATTGGCGCTGGGCAACGGGCAGCGCGGCGCCAGAAGCGGTACGCCTGCTCGCCCTCGATGCCGAGGGTGCGGATCTACAGTCGGGCAGCCAGCGCCTACGCTTGTCCTTTGCTGACCCGGTGGCGAGCCCCCAGGGCTGGCGGCAAACCCTGGCGGCCCTTGCCCGGCAGGCGCGGGATGCAGCGTCATGACCGCAGCTTTGCAGCGCACCGCCTTGTATGACTGGCATCTTGCCCAGGGCGCGCGGATGTCTCCTTTTGCCGGCTGGGAGATGCCTTTGCACTACGGCTCGCAGCTGCAGGAGCACCAAGCGGTACGCCAGAACGCCGGCATCTTCGATGTTTCGCACATGCGGCCCCTCGATATTTCTGGCCCCGACGCCCGCGCCCTGCTGCGGCGCGCTCTGGCCAATGACGTCGCCCGCCTCGATCGAGAGCCGGGTCGGGCCCTCTACACCTGCATGTTGCAGGAAGATGGCGGCATTCTCGACGATCTGATCGTCTATTTTCTTGCTCCCGAGCGCTATCGTGTCGTCCTCAATGCTGCCGGGGCAGGGGCAGACACCGCCTACTTGCGCCAGCTCGCGGCCGGGAAGGCGGTCAGCTTTCAGCCGCGGGATGATTGGGGAATCCTGGCCTGCCAGGGGCCGCGGGCGGTCGAACTCGTGGCCGGCGTCCTTGGGCTGGCGGAGCTTGCGGCATTGCGCAGCTTTCGCTCCTTGAGCGCCGGCACTGATCTCTTCATAGCGCGCACCGGCTATACCGGTGAGGACGGTGTCGAGATCCTCACCAGCAATGCTGCTCTGCCGGCTTTGGCAGATGCCCTGGTGGCTGCGGGGCTGCGCCCGGCCGGTTTGGCGGCGCGCGATAGCCTGCGCCTCGAGGCCGGTCTCAATCTCTACGGGCAGGACATGGGGCCAGAAGACAGCCCCGACCGTAGCCACCTCGGCTGGACCGTCGATTTGCGCGATCCCGAGCGACAATTCATCGGCCGTGCAGCCGTCGAGGCGGAGCGTCGCGTCGGACCGCGGCAGCGTCTGTGGGGCCTGCTTTTGCCCCGCGATGCTATCCCGCGCGCTGGTTACCGCGTTGTCGATACCGCCGGTCAGCCCGTGGGGCGGGTGCAGAGCGGTTCCTTCGCCCCGAGCCTCGGGCAGGGTATTGCCCTTGCCCGTCTCGATGCAGCCATCGGCTCGGATTCTTCGGTGTTTCTGCAGATTCGCCAGCGCCAAGTGCCAGCGCGGGTGGTCGAGCCGCCATTTTGGCGCCATGGTCGCGCCGTTTATCCCACACAGGAGGGGGTTCCGCAATGACACAGATTCCCGCATCTCTTCGCTACAGCAGCACCCATGAGTGGGTTGCGCCCCGCGACGCCGGGCGTTATCGGGTAGGCATCACCGACCATGCCCAGGAACTCTTGGGCGATGTGGTTTATGTCGAGATGCCGCAACTGGGGCAAGAAGTCCGCGCCGAGGGTGCCTGCGGGGTGGTGGAGTCGGTGAAGGCGGCCTCGGATCTCTACACGCCCCTTTCCGGAAAGATCGTTGCCGTCAACGAAGCCCTGAACGACAACCCGCAGTGGCTGAATGAAGCACCCTACGACAAGGGCTGGATCTTTGAGATCGAGGCGGAGGAGAGCGAGTACGCCAAGCTTCTCGATGCCGCAGCCTACGAAAAGAGCATCGCTGGCTGACCATGTCCTACATCCCCCACGATGCGGCGGAGACCGCCGCCATGCTGGCCGCAATCGGCGTGCAGGAACTCGACGAGCTCTTCGACGAGATCCCGGCCGCCCTGCAATCTTTGCGTCTCGATCTTCCCGAGGCGTGCAGCGAGGCGAGGCTGCGTCGCTTGCTCGAAGAGCGCGCCGCGGTGCAAGCGCCACTGCGCTGTTTTGCCGGGGCCGGGGCGTACTCTCATCACATCCCTGCCATCGTTTGGGAAGTGGCACGGCGCGGGGAATTTTACTCCGCCTACACCCCATATCAGGCGGAGGCAAGCCAGGGCACCTTGCAGCTGCTCTACGAATTTCAGAGCTTCATGACTCGCCTCACCGCCATGGAAATCAGCAACGCCTCCCTCTACGACGGTGCCACGGCGCTGGTCGAGGCTTGCCTCATGGCGCTGCGCCTGCGTCCGCAAGCGCGGGAAATCCTCATTCCCGCGGGGCTCTGGCCGCATTGGCAGCGGGTACTCGACTCCTTGCTTTCCTTGCAAGGCATCCGCCTGCGCCACTTGCCGCAAGATGCGCAGAGCGGTCGATTGCAGCTTCCCGCGGCAGAATTTCCCGAGGCCGCCGCCCTGGTCATCCCACAAAGCAATCGCTTTGGTCTCTTGGAAGATGTCGATGCCGCGGCGCGCTGGGCGGAGGCGCGGCAGTTGCTACGCATTGCCGTGGTCAATCCCCTGGCGCTGGCGCTCTTGAAGCCCCCGGGGGAGTGGGGTGCCGAGGGGGTAGACATCGCCGTGGGAGAGGGGCAGCCCTTGGGGGTGCCCCTGGCTGGTGGTGGCCCATACTTTGGTTTTCTTACCTGTAAACGCGCCTACGTGCGCCAGCTGCCCGGGCGTTTGGTGGCCAAAACCGTTGATGCTGGCGGTAAGACCGCCTACTGCCTGACCCTGCAGGCGCGGGAACAACACATTCGCCGCGCGGGTGCGACGAGCAATATCTGCACCAATCAGGGCCTGCTCGTTACCGCGGCAACGGTGCATCTGGCCGCCCTCGGGGCGGCGGGGCTACGCAGTGCCGCGGCTCGCTCGCACCAGCAAGCGCGCAAGCTGCAGCTTGCACTCACCGCCTTGCCCGGGGTCTCCTCTCCCTATGCTGGGCAGATCTTCAACGAATTCCTCCTACGCCTGCCGCAACCCGCTGCTGCCGTGCGCGACCGTCTCTTGGCGGATAGCATCCTCGCCGGGGTGCCCGCGCAGGAGCTCGATCCCAGCGCCAATCCCCACGATCTTCTGGTAGCGGCCACCGAACTGAGCGAAGACGAAGATCTCGACGCCTACACCCACGCCCTCGCCCGGGCATTGGAGGCAGCCTGATGGAAGACAGCATCTTTGCCTACGATCACCAGCGCGAGGAAGCGCTGCCGGAACTCGATATTCCCGCCGAATTGCTGCGCCGGGACCTGCCTTTGCCCAACCCGTCCGAGCTCGAGGTGTTGCGGCATTATACCCGCCTCAGCCAAAAGAATTTTTCCATTGACACCCAGTTCTATCCCCTCGGCTCCTGTACCATGAAGTACAATCCGCGCATCGCCCACGAGTTGGCGACCCTGCCCGGTTTCAGTCGCCTGCACCCGGCGACCCCGGCGGCGGCTGCCCAGGGTCTGTTGCAGACCTTGGCGGAATTACAGGACTGGTTGGCGGAACTGACGGGGATGGCAGCGGTGAGCCTCAGTCCAGCGGCTGGAGCCCAGGGGGAGTTGGCGGGAGTAGCGATGATCCGCGCCTATCACCGTGCCCGTGGCGATAGCGCTCGCCAGCGCATGCTGATTCCAGGCGCGGCCCACGGTACTAACCCGGCCAGCGCCCGCATGGCTGGTTTTACCGTTACCGAACTGCCCAACCGCGCCGATGGCGACCTCGATCTCAATGCCCTGGCGGCGGCCTTGGGGCCGGATGTGGCGGGTATCATGCTCACCAATCCCTCCACCCTGGGCGTCTTTGAGCGGCAAATCGAAGAGGTTGCCGCCCTCGTCCACCAGGCCGGGGCTTTGCTCTACTACGATGGTGCCAATCTCAACGCCATTCTTGGGCGGGTCAAACCCGGCACCATGGGTTTTGACGTCATGCACCTGAACCTGCACAAGACCTTCGCCACGCCCCACGGCGGTGGTGGGCCGGGATCCGGCGCCGTTGCCGTGGGCGAGCGGCTGGTGCCCTATTTGCCCGTGCCCCGGGTGACGGGAACCCTCGGAGCCTACCGTTGGGAGAGCCTTGCCGACCGCCCCGAGAGTATCGGCCAACTCAGTGCCCACGGTGGCAATATCGCCGTTTTGCTGCGCGCCCATGCCTATATTCGCCGTCTCGGCAGGGTCGAGTTGCGTCGGGTTGCCACCTACGCCGCTCTCAATGCCAATTACTTGCAGCAGGGGCTACGGCGCCTGGGTTACCAACTCGCCTATCCCGAGCGGCGGGCGAGTCATGAATTCATCGTCTCGGTGCAGGATCTGCAAAAGGCCAGTGGCATCCGTGCATTAGATGTCGCCAAGCGCCTCCTCGATTTTGGCATCCACGCGCCCACGGTCTACTTCCCGCAATTGGTGCCGGAGTGTCTGCTGATCGAGCCCACGGAAACGGAGAGCAAGGCGACCCTGGATCGTTTTCTCGAGGTCATGGCGCAGATTCGGCGCGAGGCTCTCGAAGAGCCCGACCTGCTGCGCAATGCGCCGCAGAATCTGCCGGTACAGCGGGTCGACGAAACCCTCGCTGCGCGTCGCCTGCAGGTGGCGGAATGAGGGCAGCATCGGGTCCAGGGCAACTCCTCGAACAGCTTTCCCGCATCGTTCTCGATAAGGAAGGGCAGATTCGTCTGGTGCTGACCGCCCTTATCGCCGGCGGTCATGTCTTGCTCGAAGACTTGCCGGGGCTCGGGAAGACCACCCTGGCCTTGGCCTTGGCGCGCTCCCTCGAACTCCCTTTTGCGCGGGTGCAGATGACTGCCGATATTCTTCCGGGAGATATTCTCGGCAGTAATTTCTACGACCCCGCACAGCGCTCCTTTGTATTTCGGCCGGGCCCGATCTTCCATTCTCTTTTGCTGGTGGACGAAATCAATCGTGCCTCACCGCGGGCGCAATCGGCTCTCATGGAGGCCATGGCAGAAGGGCAGGTATCCCTGGAAGGGGCCTGCTACCCCTTGCCCTCGCCCTTTTTTGTCATTGCCACCCAAAATCCCGAGGAGTTCGACGGCGTTTTTCCCCTGCCAGAAAATCAACTCGATCGCTTTTTGCTTTCCCTCTCCCTCGGCTACCCCAGCCGGGCGGCGGAGGAAAGGCTATTGTTGGGCGAAGCCCTGCCCGCCCAGGGCGTGGAGCCGGTGGCGCATAGTGACGCCCTTTGCGAATGGCAGGAGTCTGCCCGCCGTGTTTTTCTCAGCCCGGAAATCCGCGATCTCTTGCTCGATTTGGCGGAGCAGAGCAGGCGTCATGCGGCGCTGCGCTTTGGTCTCTCCCCGCGCGGGCTCTTGGCCCTGCAGGCGGCCTTGCGTGCCTGGGCCTTTCTCGCTGGGCGTGATTTTGTGGTTCCCGACGACCTGCCCGCCGTGGCCCCCGCCGTTCTCGGGCATCGCCTCCGTTGGCGCGACCCCGGCGATGCCCAGCAGCAACTTGGGCAGTTACTGCAGAAATGTTGGGGTTTCGGCGCGTAGAGGAGCGGGAGGTCAAGCTCTCCCGCGCCGGCAAGCTGTTTATCGTGTTTACCCTGGCAATCGGCTTTGCTGCCGTCAATACCGGCAATAACATGCTGTTTTTGCTGGTCTCGATGATGTTGGCGCTGATGATCCTGTCGGGTTTCGCGGCGCTGCTCAATCTACAATATCTCGATGTGCGCTTGGTTCCGGGCCAATTACTGCAGGTGGCAGCCCATGGTGAACTGCGCCTGCAGGTCAGCAATCCGCGCGTGTGGACGGTATGGCTGCTCGAGCTACGCCTACCCACGGCGCGGGCACAGATTGCCCGCCTACCGGGGCGAGCGACGGTGGAGCTACGCCTTCCCTGGCGGCCGATGCAACGCGGCCCGCTGCAGCTACCGGAGCTGCGGCTGGGCTCGGCTTTCCCCTTCAGTTTCGTTTGGCGCGGCCAGCGCTTGGTGTTGCCTGCCGAAGATCTCCCCTGGGTGGCGCCAGCGGCGGGAGGTCCGGGATCCGGCGAAACGATCGCGACGGTAACGAGCGTCGGTCCCCGCCAGCGCCGATCAGGTGGGGATGCGGTGGCTGCCTTGCGGCCGCGCCTGCCCAATGAGGCTCTGAGTCGGGTACTCTGGCGTCGTAGCGATTGGCGCCAAGGTTTTCTGCAGCCGCCGGGTCTTCCGGTCTTGCTGCGGGAAGAAGAGCGAGATCCCGTTCTGCAACTGGATTACCATGATCCCGCCTTGGCCGCGCTCGGGCACGAGGAGCGACTGCAGGCTCTCCGCTCCGCCCTCGACAATGCCCTCCAGGCGGGGGCGGCGTGGTGCTTGCGGCTGCCTGCAGGTGACTGGACCGGTCGGGGCCGGGTTGGCTATCGCGATGCCCTTTGGGCCTTGGCCCGACAAGCGCCCTTTGTGCCGGCGCCAAAGCCGGTACAACGGCGCCGTTGGTGGCGGCGATGAAACCAGCGCTCCTCGTTCCCTTCTTGCTGCTCATCGTTGGTGCCTTGCTTTTTCTGGCGCTGCAGCCCTTGGCCTGGCAATGGCCGACGCTGCTTTGGTTGCTGGCACTATTGTGGGTGCTTGGCCGCGGCGGGCAGTTGCCGCTCGCTGGCCTATCGCCGATCACCCGCTTCGTGATTACCATTTTTCTATTGTTTTTAGCCAACTTCACGGCGGGATGGGGAAACTGGCTGCAGATGGGTGCGGCCAGTCTCTATGTCCTCTTTGCGGTCAAAATTCTCGAATTACGCGGTATCCGCGATCTTTTTCAGATTGCCGCGTTGCTGCTCCTGGGTATGGGGCTTGCCGCTTGGATTCAAGTCGACCTCTCCCTTGGTATCTACTTTCTCCTCGAGCTTTTCCTGTTGCTCCTCGCCCTTCTTTGGCAGGGCTATCTCGACGCCCGCGCGG
This sequence comes from Candidatus Igneacidithiobacillus taiwanensis, assembly GCF_031962545.1. NCBI lineage: Bacteria > Pseudomonadati > Pseudomonadota > Acidithiobacillia > Acidithiobacillales > Acidithiobacillaceae > Igneacidithiobacillus > Candidatus Igneacidithiobacillus taiwanensis. The sequence continues at coordinate 13,318 of NZ_JAVRKK010000011.1, read as the reverse complement.
CCGAGGAAAGGGCGCCGGAATTTCGCGATTACCTGCGGCTTGCAGGGTTTGCCTTCGGCTTTGTGCTGCTGCTCTTGCCCATCATGGGGGGGCTGTTTTTACTGCTGCCGCGCACTCCGACCCCGCTCTGGCACTGGGGTGGGAGTGTGGGTACGGCGGTCAGCGGTTTTTCTGCCAGCCTGAATCCGTCGCAGATCCAGTCGCTGCAGAACGATCCTGCAGTCGCCTTCCGCGCGCAGATTCAGGGTCCGCACTTGGCGTCGGCGCAGATGTATTGGGTTGGTGCCGTCCTCTGGCAGGACGCTGGCGGTGTGCATTGGCAACCCGGTACACCTCCTTTGCACTGCACTCCCCAGGAATCCCCATTATGGGAACAGCACATTCTCTTGAGCCCGGGGCGCCATAGCTACCTTTTTGCCTTGACCACCCCCCTTCGGGTGCAAAGTAGCCTCCCGGTACAAAACGCATCCGGCTGGCGCCTGCAGCAGGAAGATGACCAAGCCTATCGCTACACCGCCTGGTCGGGGGCGCAGGATACTTGTTTTTCCGCGGCCGCGCGTGCGGCTGCTTTGCAATTACCGCCCGAGGTCGACCCGCAGATTCGTGCCCTGGCGGACTCCCTACGTGGCACCGATCATGCGGCAACGGTGCAACGGATTCTTGCCTGGCTGCGTGGTCCAAGCTTCCGCTATAGCCTGCAGACCCCGCCCGCCTATCCCCATGGGCAGAGCTTGGCGGATTTTTTACTGCACAGTCATACCGGCTTTTGCGAATACTACGCCGCTGGCCTCGCGACCCTGCTGCGCCTCGATGGTGTACCGGCGCGGGTAGTGGTCGGCTATCACGGCGGCCAATACGACTCCCTGGGGGATTTTTGGGTGGTGCGGCAGAATATGGCCCATGCCTGGGTACAGGCTTGGCTGCATGGCCGCTGGGTCTTGCTCGATGCCACCCCGGGAACGGCGGAAGGGCAGAGCTCCGCCGACGCGAGCTCCGCAGTGGCAAGTCTTTCGGCAGGCAGCCAAATTTGGAGCTGGCTGCAGTGGGAGTGGCTGAATTGGGTAATCAATTTCAGCCCCAGCAAGCAGCGTTCGGTTTGGCTGGCGGCGGGCTCCTTATTGCAGCATACCCCGCAGTCTCCTGCCACGACTCCCACGACTCCTTGGCAGACGTCGACGCGACCTTTGCTGTACCTCGCCCTCGTTGGCTTATTGCTGCTGTTGTGGCAGCTGCGGCGCCGAGCCTTGGCGCCGGAAGATGCCGCCACGCGTTTTCGTCGCCGTGCCATCGGGCTCTTGCGCCGCGCTGGTCTCGAGGACCTGCGGCCCGGCCGGGAAAGGCCTTGGCTACAACAACTTCCGCTTGCCGCCGAGGCGCGTGCAGAACTACAGCAAGCGCTCTGGCAGCAGCGTTATGGTCCCCGGCCCGACGCGGCTGGCGAAGCGCAGCTCAGGCGTCATTTACCGCGGCGTTGGTGGCAACGATTTTTCCGCGTTCGAGGCGGATGACCTGATCCGCCAGGGCGAGGCTGGCCTCGCGGTGGGCAGCAACGATGATGGTTACTCGCCCGCGCAATTCAGCCAGGGTTTGTAGTATGCGCTGCTCGCTCTCGCTGTCGAGGGCGCTGGTGGCCTCATCGAGTACCAGAAACGGACGCTCCTGGTAGAGCGCCCGGGCAATGGCCAGGCGCTGGCGCTGGCCGCCCGAAAAATTGGTGCCGTGCCCCTGCACCGGGGCCTCCAAGCCGCCAATTTCTTCCAAAAACTCCCAACAATGGGCGGCGCGAGCGGCAGCGGCGGCGCGCTCGCGATCGGGATGCACATCGGCATAGGCAATATTCTCGAGCACCGTACCCGAAAAGAGCAGGGGCTCTTGCGCCACATAGGCAAAATGCCGGCGATACTCTGCCAAAGACATCTCCTTGGCGCTGCGCGTGCCGATCCACAGGTTTCCGTCACTCGGGGGCAGCAGTCCGAGCATGATGCGCAGCAGGCTCGTCTTGCCGCTGCCGCTGGCGCCAATCAGGGCGGTAAAGCTGCCTTGGGGAATCGACAGAGAAAGGTCGTCTAATACGGCGTCCTCTCCATAGCGTAGGCAGAGGCCGCTGCAGCGCCAGGAAGCAAGGTGGGGTAGGGTACCCGTGAATTCGGTCGTTGCCTCCGGGGCTTGGTCGAGCCAATGAAAGAGACGATCCGCCGCCGAGAGCCCCTGCTGCAGCTGATTATTGGCGGCGCTCAGCTGGCGCAGGGGCTCGTAGACCATTGCCAAGGCCGTGAGAAAGGCAAAAAAGGCCCCGGTGCTCATGTTGCCGCTGACCACGGCTTCGCCCCCCAGGTAGATGGTAACGGCAATGCCGAGGGCGGCAATGAGCTCCATTATCGGCGTGCTCGCTTTTTGAATCCGCACGATACGCATCATCAGGCGAAAATATTCCGCGGCAAGGCCGGCAAAGCGCCGCGCCTCGAAGTCCTCCGTGCCTTGACTCTTGATGACTTCCACCCCGCGCAGACTCTCGGAAAATTGCCCGAGAATGTCGCCCATCTGCTCTTGCTGTTCGTGCCCGCGTCGGCGCAGGCTCTGCCCAAAACGTATCAGGGGGTAAAAGGCAATGGGCAGGGTACCGAGGCTGATCAGGGCGAGTTGCCAGCTCATGTAAAAAGCCACACCAATGAGCACACAAATCTGCACCGCCGCCAGGAAAAATCGCGCCAGTACCGAAAGACTCTGCTGCAGGAGGGTCAGATCCAGGCTCATCCGCGAGAGGGTGCTGCCTTGGCTGTGCCCAAGCAGGGTCGGCAAGGGCAGGCGTAGGGTGTGGGCATAGAGTTGCTCGCGCAACTGGCGCAGGATGTCTTCTTCCATGCGTGCCAAAAGCACCCCCCCGGCATAGTCGGAGAGACCTTTCAGGGCATAGATGAGGATGACTGCCGCCGGCAGCCAGAGCAGCATCTCGGCGTCGCGCGCAATGAAAATGCGGTCGAGAATGGGCTTGACGATGTAGGCACTGGCACCGCTGGCTAGCCCGGATACGGCCATAAAGGCCAGAGCCAAAAAGATGGCACCCCGGTGCGGTCGCAGGAGCTGCAAAAACCGCCGAAAAGTGGCGGAGCGCAGCCAACTCCGCCGTGTGGCAGTCACTCTTCGAGCAAAGCCCGTTTGTTCTCTACCTTGGCCCACTCATCGGCGTCGGCAGGGGCAGCCTTCTTTTGAATGATTGGCGGCCAGACTTTGGCCAAGCGCGCATTGATGTCGACGAAATCTTCCTGCCCTTCCGGCAGATCGTCGTCACGGAAGATGGCTCCGGCTGGGCATTCGGGCTCGCAGAGGGTGCAATCGATACATTCGTCGGGATCGATGACAAGGAAGTTGGGCCCTTCGCGAAAGCAATCCACCGGGCAAACGTCCACACAATCGGTGTACTTGCACTTGATGCAAGACTCGGTAACCACATAGGTCATGGGCAGGGGCTCCTGGTCTAAGAATTGGGCAACGCCTCGATAAGCCGCGTATTCTATCCTAGGCGCCGCCGCCTTGCCTACCGCCAGTTAGTAGTACACGGGAACGACTCCCGAGGCTAGGGTCTTGATGGCCTCACCGGCGCTGACCATTTTTGCCTGCGGCAGGAAATGGGACTCCTCCAGACCGCGCTTTTTGTAGCAGCCGGCACAAACCCAAATTTTGGCGCCGCGCTCAACGAGAAAATCGCGTAGCTCCTGCAAGGGCGGGAAGGTGGGTTCGTGCAGGCCGTGCAGGTAGGCGTCCTGGCGGGCAAGATGAACGCCGTCGAGGGAGAGAAATACGGTTACCTCATGCCCCTCGCTCAAGGCATTCTTCGCCAGTACCAAGCCGACCGTGGCACGATCGAGATCGTTGGCGCCATGGGTGATATTCACAAAAAAATGTGCCATCTGTGCTTGCTCCATCATCATAGGTAGGAGCTCCAAGTTTAGTACAAGTACAGATTCTGATGAAGTAGAGACAGGACGCCTCGCTCTGGGCTATGCTTGTAGCCTCTACCGCTCACTTCAAGGAGATGATACATGGCCGTTCTCGTTGCCAAGAAAGCCCCGGATTTTGTTGCCCCCGCTGTCATGCCGGACAACAGCATCAACGAAAAATTTCATTTCCATCAACACATTCAGGGAAAGTACGCGGTTCTCTTCTTCTATCCCCTCGATTTCACCTTTGTGTGTCCTTCGGAAATCATTGCCTTCAACCACCGGCTGGCCGAGTTCCACGCGCGCAAGACTGAGGTGATCGCTTGCAGCATCGATTCCCACTTCACCCACTTGGCGTGGAAGAATACCCCCGAAAACAAAGGCGGCATCGGCAACATCCAGATCCCCATGGTGGCCGATCTTACCAAGCAAATCGCCCGTGATTATGACGTGCTCTTAGACGAATCGGTTGCCTTGCGTGGCTCCTTCCTCATCGACCGTAGCGGTGTGGTGCGCCATCAGGTAATCAACGACCTGCCCCTCGGCCGCAATATCGACGAGATGATTCGTATGGTCGATGCCTTGCAGTTCTTCGAAGAGCACGGCGAGGTTTGCCCGGCGCAGTGGGAAAAAGGTAAGGCAGGTATGAAGGCCGACCCCGCAGGTGTGGCTGCCTACTTGGCGGAACACGCCAAAGAGCTGTAATTCGCTTTGCCTTCGCGTCTCCCGTTGGGGAGACGCGAGAATCCATCCATGCTGCTACGCAAAAAACTGCCGCCTATCCGTGAGCCACGGCTCTACCTCAGCATGGAGCGCAGTTATCTTTCCCTGATCAAATTCGCCATTGTCGCCTTTGGTGCCGGTATTCTGGCGCGTAAATTTGCCATGGCGCTGCGCTTTTTCCATGTGGAAAATCTGCATCCTTTCTTTATGGCGTTATATCAGGCGCTCACTTTTCCGGCGGTTTTTGTTCTCTTTGCCGTGATCCCCCTGTTTTGGCGGGATATCCGCTATGTTGCCCAGGGCCCTTCCGTATCCGCCAAGGAGATGGACGATCCTCGTGTTCATTTTTCTGCCGAGCGCACCTTTCTCTCTTGGATACGTGCGGCTCTGAGCAGTATTGCCTTTGCCTTTGTACTCGCAAAATTCGACTTTCTCTTGCGGAAGTTTTCCGCCTTGCTGCACGTACAAATTCCTTTGCTCCACCGTCTGGCCGGCAGTAACAGCATCTTCCTCGCCTTTGGGCTGGCATGGTTACTTCTCGCCTTTTGGGGATTATGGGGCACGCAGGCGAGCATCGAGGCGGGAGAATGTCGGCTCCCCATGCGCCGCTATGCCGTCATCGCTATCGTCTTGGTACTGCTCGGCCTGGGTATGCTGCGCCTGCTGTGGATATTGGGGTGGGGCTAACCGACGATTTGCGGAAATACGTTTCTCCATGAGCTATCCGATTGGCTGTCTTAACGAGCGCAGCAGCGATTCTTGTTTAGCTTTCGCGGTATTACGTTTACTGTACTGGGGACCAATCTCGCCATCGGTACTGCGTCGCTGGGGGTGCTGGCTTGCGGCTCCCACAAGACCCACAAGCACCCCCGCCACAACCGCCAGAACTGCAGGCGGGTGCCGCGGCTAGCGGCTGTAGCACTTGTAGTTTTTGCCGCGATCGCCAATGCTCCAAGGCAGCCTCGACCGTACTACTCGGTAAGGAAAGGCGCTGCGCAATCTCTTCTCTGCTCAGAGTCGCCCCCTCCCGCAGCAGATCGCGCACGGCAAAGAGGGCGTTGCTCACGCTTTCTTCGCTCCCAAACTCTGCGGGCCGGTGCGCCGTCCGTGTCGATGCAGCCCTAGGTAGAGAGCGGCAAACGCCATGACGATGAGCCCCGTCCATAGGGCTGTCGTTTCCGGATGCTCGCTCGCTGTCCCTAGTTGGTAGACCAGAGTAGCGATCGCCCAGGCCATGCCGACCCCATAGGCGATGGAAAAGAGCATCCAGCCCATACCGATCTCGCGGCGTAGGGCTCCCATAGTGCTGGCGCATGGAATATAGAGCAGCACAAAGAGGAGATAGGCTAGGGCGCTGAGGGGGGTGAAGTCGCGGGCGATGCCGGTCAGGGTATCATTGCTCGCGCCGGAGTCGTTTATCGCCGCCTCCTTGTTGCCAAGATCGCTGAAGCCCAGGGGGTCCTGCAGGCTGGTCACCAGCTTTTTCGCATTTTCTGGGATGGTCTCCACGGCGGCAAGGAGTTGGGCGCCAATATCTGGGTGGCGATAGCTCGCCAGTGCATCGGCACCGGCTTGGCGCTGGTAGATGCCATTCAACGTACCAATGACGACTTCTTTGGCGGCAGCTCCGGCTACCAGACCAGCCACCGCCGGCCAGTTATCGGGATGAATCCCCATGGGCGCGAACAGGGGGGTAAGGGCACGGCTACCTTGGGCAAGGAGAGAGTGGTCGATATCGGTGGCACGCAGCCCCCCTTGCGTCCAGCCGATACCCGGAAGGATGAACAGCACAAAGCCAATGGCGGCGATTACCTTACCCACCCGCAAGACGAAGACCTTGAGTCGTTGCCAAGCCTGCAGGCCAACACTGCGCCAGTTGGGCAGTCGATAGGGTGGTAACTCGAGGACAAAGGCGCGGGCGCTGCCACGCAAAGCGGTATTGCCCAAGAGCCAGGCGGTAAACAGCGACATGAGGATACCGGTGAGGTAAAGCAGAAAGACCACCTGCCCGCCATTGCTGCGGAAGAAGACCACGGCAAAGGCCATGTAGATGGTGAGTCGGGCAGAGCAGGACATAAAAGGCTGCATTAGCACCGTCAGGACTCGCCCACGAGGGTCTTCGATGATGCGCGAGCCCATGATGGCCGGCACGTTGCAGCCAAAGCCAATGACCATCGGTACCAATGCATTGCCTGGTAGTCCAAAGCGACGCATGAGACGATCCATGACATAAGCTGCCCGCGCCATGTAGCCCGAGTCTTCCAAAAAGGCCAGAAAGAGAAAGGTAAGCCCGATAGGGGGAATGAAGCTGATGACGAGATTGAGCCCGCCTCCGAGGCCGCCAGCCAATGCCGTTACCAGCCAGCCCGGCGCCCCCGCTTGCAATAGGAGGTGCCCGAAGCCATTAATCAGCAAAGCGGCAGAGGCCTGGTCGAAGAAATCCAAAAAGACGTTGCCGCCGCTAAAACTCACCACAAAGACAAGGTACAACACCAATAAGAAAATGGGCACGCCCCAAATCTCGTGTAAAACCCAGTGATCGAGGGCTTGGGTAAGACGGCTACGCCAACCGGCGGCACCGGCGCGTTGGGCGACGCTGCCTGCAATCCGCGCTGCCCAATCGAAATGCAGGCTGGCGAGAAAGTCTGCCGGTTCCTCACCGGAGCTTGCCTGGAGTTGCGCTGCTGCCAAGTCCCGCGCCGCCACCAGGGCATCGGGGGTTTTACGGCGATCCGCCAGGGCCTGCCAAGCTTGGGAGCGACAAGCCGGGCCATCGAATTGCTCGGCCAGCGCAGCCAAGATTCCCTCGATGGGTTCTTCCCAGCGGATGGATTGGGCAGCTCGCTTTTCGCTCAGTGCTGCCGCAATTGCCTGCCGCAGCTCGGCAAGGCCCCGACCCTTGCGAGCCACCATGGTTACTACGGGTAGTTGGAGTAATTTCTCGAGGGCCTCGGGATCCAAGTTCCAGCCAGCATTGGCGGCCTCATCCATCATGTTGAGGACGACAAGGAGAGGGCGACCAAGATCCAAGAGCTCCGCGGTGAGGAGCAAATGGCGCTCCAAGTTGCTGGCATCGAGGACTTGCACGATGAGATCGGCGTCGCCTTCCTGCAAAAAACGACGGGCGACGGATTGGTCTTCACCGCCGCCACCCAAGATACTGTAAAGTCCGGGCAGGTCGACGATGCGGGTGCGGTTTCCATTACCAATACGCGCCAAGCCCTCGCGTTTTTCTACCGTTACCCCGGGCCAGTTACCAACGCTTTGCTGGGTGCCGGTAAGCAGGTTGTACACCGTCGTTTTACCGCAGTTGGGATTACCTACCAGGGCGACCAAAGGCAACCCGTCGGCAGCCAACTTGCCGATGGGTTGCGTGTTTGCTGCACAGTGACCGCTCATATGGCCTCCGGTGCCGTGGGTACGACCAAAATCTGGTCCAGCCATTCTTTGCCAAGGGCAACGCGGGTGCCGCCACTTTCCAGCACCACACCGCGCCGGTCTGGCCCCAGGCGCAGGGTGAAGATAGACCCAGGGCGAAGCCCCAGGTTCTGCAGGCGCCGACGCTCATCCTCTGGTGCACGTATATTTTGGATACGCCCGCGACTGCCGGCTTTGAGGCTGCCCAAGGTGCAGCTTGTGGATTCTAATTGCATGGTAGGGAACGCCCCCTTCGATATGCTGTAATGATCGACAAAGATCATATCTAATGAGAATCATTCTTGCAACGATTCTGTAGTCGTTTCCGTGAAGGGAACTGTGCTGCGGTAGGCGTGGGTGGGGGGTCAGTCCGACGCCATGCTGGCGACCGCGCCGTTGTGCGCGAATTGGCAAGAAGTGGTTTTCTCCCGCTCAGGCTTCTCCCTGCACCAGGCGAGTTCTTTGGCGGTTTCTGTGGGATGGTTTTCGTACCAGCCCTGGGTTTTGCCGCCGTAGGGTCCTTGGTGAAAGAAGGCAGGCAAAACCGACAGGACGACGACGAGCAGGATAATGGCGAGATAGACCCATTTCTTCATGGCTACGCCTCCCTCTGCCCAAACTCCGCCTCCGCAATCTTTGCCGAGCGGCGCAATGACGGCGCCGTTTTGGTCAAGAGGGTAAGGCAGTCAGTGAACGATGCCACAGATTCCGGTGGCAATTTCCTTGCTTGCATGGCGCGAGTGCTGATCCAAAAAACTTTGTACAGTATATCGCGCCAGCGGCGGGTTTGTCTTTGCGGGATGTGGTGATAGCTCTCGGCTCTCGGATACGCACTTTCAGCCGGTCAGGCTCCCGCGCCAGCCGATGCGCAGAATACCTACCAAGGCATTGGGGACTTGTGCACCTACGGCATTGGCTCCGGGATTGACCACATATTGCAGATCCGGCTGTACGTAGAAATCCTTGAATACCGGCTGGCGAAAGTTGATTTCGATCGCAGTTTCTGCGCCGCTTTGCCGCTGCCACGCGCGATCGAAGCCTAGACTGAGGGTAGACTTGGGCGAGTTGGGTACAAAATTACGCAGACGCAGGCCAGCGGCCACATAGGCATTGACCGGCGATACCGAGGCGTCGTTGGGAGCCCCGCCGCCTTGCACAAAGCTGCCCCAGTCCATTCCTGCAGCCTTCCAGCGATATTCGGCAGCGCCATAGAACCCCCCCTGCGAGGGCGCGATACCGATGGCTGCAGCATTGGGGTCGTTGGCGTTTTGCAGGTAATCACTGCTTACATGGTTGTAATAGCTTCCTGCCTTGAGGGTTACCGTGCCTGGTCCCCAGTGCAGGGCTTGGTCGATTTCGCCATAGTAGATTTGGCCGTCGCTCAGCCAAGGGCGACGGAAGGGGGTGTAGCCATCGGCATTGAAGATCCCCACCTGGAAAGTCGTATCGTCCACTTGATAGTTCGCCATAACCCCCAGGCTCGAGTAAGGGTAGGTCGGGGTGTAGGGTAGGTTGAGGCTGATGATGGGGTAGATGCCATAGGAGGCATTGAAGAGATCGGCGGCAACACCGGTCGTATTGAAATAGTCGTTGGGGTTGATCAGGCCCACGCGCACGGTGAGGGGGCCGCTGGTTTGGCGATAATAGGCCTTATAGAGCCGAGAGATGTGGGCAAAGGGTGTGGTGAGGTTGGAAACCCCCTGCAGGTCGCCCACATAGGCATTGGGATTGCCGCTGTTAGCCACCAGCCCTTCGACCAGAAAGAGCCCTCCTGACCACCAGCCTGCCTTGTCCGTATGCAGGGCCAGGGCGCCCTTCCAGAGTCCGGTGGCGGTACTGCCGCGGGTTTGGCCGCCGCTGAGGTTGGCAACGCCCTCTATATCGAGGTGGTTGACGAGGGAAAGGCCGTTCCACCAATGGACGTGATTTTCTTCCGGGATAGACTGGCTGAGGGTGGCGGCATGGATACAATTTCCACAGGCAGCGGTAAGGGTGCCGAGGGCTAAGGTGAATTTGCGCAGCGAACGCATGGTTTTTCCTTTTAGTCTTCGAGTAGGTCTAGAGCGAGTAGTACCCGCGCGCCATCTGCGGGCGCCACGGCGGGCGAACGATGTACCACGCCACGCCTCTCGTTACCCGCCCAAGCATCGCCCTTACACAGCGCAATCGCCTGTTCGGGAATTTGCCAAATCTTTGCACCCGGCCGCAGTAGACCCGATTGCTCATCGGGTAGACCCCGGCTGCCAGCGCCGAGAAAGCGGCGGTCTACTTGCGCGTCGTCTACCCACTCGCTGCCCGGCCCTTTCCAGGTACAAAGCAGCCGCAACGCCACGTGGTCGACATGAAAACGTGGGCAAACCCGATCCTGGCTACATTCGATACGTACGCCCAGGGTACGTACCTCGCACAGGTCGCGGAACAACCAGTCCACAAAGCGCAGCTCGCTCCAGGCCGTCTCTACGCCCGGCAAGTCCGGCAATAGATCTTCGGGCAGGGCACCGTCACGAGCAACGATGCGCCGGCCGACGTTGCCTGCTTCGGCCGCGCGCTGCCAGTAACTGCGCAGCTCTGCATTCAGCGGCCGTTGCCAGACCACCAACTGCACGTCCGGATCATAGATCGCCGCAAGGTCGGCAGCAGCATCGACCATAAGTGCGTAACTACTTGGTTTATCGAGTGCTATTGCAGGGATCATGGACCTCTCCAAAGCGGATAATGCAACAAAGTTGCATCTAGTATCCGGAAAAACTCGCCGTCGTCAATGATCCGCGCGCGGAAAAACGCCCGCCCCGCTATTACCCGCAAGCAGAATGCGCTAGGGTTGCGGGGTGATGCGAGATGCCCTCCTATGGACCAACAAACGATTACACCGGTAGCGAAAGAAAAGACCCTGTCGGTTGCACCCATGCTCGACTGGACCGACCGCCATTGCCGTGCCTTTTTACGCCTGCTTTGTCCGAGTTGCGTCTTGTACACGGAGATGATTACTACCCCGGCCATTCTCCGCGGGCGCGACCCGCACCGCTACCTCGATTTCAGTGGCTCCGAGCAGCCGCTCATCCTGCAGCTTGGTGGCGATGACCCAGAATCCATGGCGCGCGCCGCTGCCGTCGCCCGAGAGTATGGCTATTCTGGTCTCAATCTCAATGTTGGCTGCCCCTCGCCGCGGGTACAAAAGGGGCGCTTTGGAGCTTGTTTGATGCGCGAGCCGGCTCTGGTACGTGAGCTTCTCGACGCCCTTGCGGGTAGCGGACTGCCGGTTAGCGTCAAGCATCGTTTGGGGCTTGATCGGGAGGAGGACTACGAGGGTCTTGCGCGTTTTGTGGCCACGGTGAGCGAGGGCGCCTGTCGGCATTTCGTAGTCCACGCCCGCAATGCTTGGCTCAAGGGCCTCAATCCCGCCGAAAACCGCGAAATACCACCTCTGCGCTGGGATTGGGTACGACGCCTCAAAGGTGATTTTCCGCAGCTACGTATCGAGCTGAACGGTGGGTTACGCAGCGTTGCCGACGTTTTGGCGGTTTGGGAGGACGTTGACGGCGTCATGATTGGCCGGGCCGCCTATCATTCTCCGCAGCTGCTCGCAGAGTTGGAGTTGGCCCTCGGACGGCGGCAGGAGGGAGTGAACCTAGCAGAAGTCTGGGATGGTTTACTTGCCTACGCTGCCGAGTGGGGCGATGCCCTGCCAGCGCCGCGCCTCACCCGCCATCTGCATGGCCTTTATTATGGTCATCCCGGTGCCAAGTTGTGGCGACGTATGCTGGGTACGGTAACGCCTGCCGAAACCGCCCTCGAGGCCCTGCACCGTTTGCACACGGAGCTGCATGGTTGGCGCACGGCGGTAGCGACGGAGGTCGTTGGCGAATGAAACAATGGGTCGCCTTTGATTTGGATGGAACCCTGACCCGTAGGGAAACATTGCTCTATTTTCTCTGGGCACAGCAAGGAAATCTGCCTGCCCTTGGCCTGCTACTGCGCACTGCGCCGGTGCTGGTGGGTTACGGAATGGGCTGGCGCAGCAATGTGCAAGCCAAGGAGACGGCACTGCGTTTGGCCCTTGCCGGCAGGCTGCCGGAGGAAATTGCACCGGCAGCTGAGCACTTTGCCCGCCATGGTCTGCCGCAGCTCTTGCGTCCGGCGGTTCTCGCGCGTCTGCGTGAGCATCGCGCCCGCGGCCATTCCTTGGTGTTGGTGACTGCCACCTTGGAGCTATACGCCCGACCTTGGGCGCTACAGGAGGGTTTCGCTGCCGTGCTCGCAACCCGCATCGAGACCGACGCGCAAGGCCGTATTACCGGGCGACTCGCCGGAGAAAATTGCTGGGGGCCGGAAAAGGCCCGTCGCTTGCGCGAAGACTTGGGCATAGAGCGCCTTGCTTATGCCTACGGCAACAGTCGTGGTGACCGCGAAATGCTCGCCATGGCGGAACAGCCCATTTGCATTGCGCGCAGTAACGGGTTCGGACGTAATCTGGCTCCCCTTGCGGAGGGTTAGTCCGCCGGTTTTTGCGTACTGCGCTTGCCTGTAGGTAAACGGCAACAGGATCCCCGCCTAGAGCCCACAGACGCGGTCAAACGCAACTTGCACATTCTTGGCCAAGCGCTCGAGGATGGCCTCCGCTGCCGGATATCCCGTCAGCTCGCTGGGAATCCTGGGGATTGTGGTGTGCATCCAAACCCCAAAGGTATCTTCGCGGAGCAGCCAGCGTACCGGCAGAAACATCGCCAAGGTGAAGGAAGAGCGCAGAAAGGTTTGCGAAAGTCCGGGAAAATCCCAGAACAAGGTGTGCGAGTCGTTCTCCGTTGTCGCACGTCCGCCGGTAACGTCGCGCGGCGGCACATACACATAGACCAAGCTGGCACCAAGGCGACTCATTTCGGTAATCACCGAACCCTCAACGTCGGGTAAGAATTGCGGCACCCGTTCGATGAGATCGAAACCCTCTTGAAAGGCCGCGCTCATCGCCCATTCCTCAACAAAGCCCCGGCTGCTGCGCCGGTAGCACCACCAATGGCTGCCCCTAAAGCCGGGCTGCCACCAACAATGGTGCCGATGACTGCGCCGCCTGCCGCCCCAATAGCCCCGCCGCTCAGGGCAGACTGCTGGGTGGGGCTCATATTGGCGCAGCCCGCGAGGCTCACCGTGCAAAGAGAAACCAGGAGTGCGCTGCGTAGAACGGTACCCCAGCCTTTCTGGGGTGCAACGAAACTGCGGGGAGACGTTTTGCTGAGATCGGAAGA